>DATNFD010000048.1:0-7524 GCA_035606555.1 Occallatibacter sp. | reverse complement strand
CGCGATGGCCGCAGGCGTTGCTGCCACCTGCGCCTCGAACAGTTCATGCACGCACTGCGGTCGCGGGTAATCACACTCAGTCTCGTTCCAGCGCTGCACTAACTGCTCTCGTTCCCCCGCACCCAGCAGCGGCAACGCGTCGACGCGCTCATCCGGATGGAGAACTATCGCTGCCAGCAGATTCTGAAAGTGGCCTGCCATGCGCGCGATCGTCTCCGCTTCGAACAAATCCGTGCTGTACTGCAGTGCAGCAACAAGGATCCCATTAACATTCTCGAGCATTAATGTGAGGTCGAATTGAACCGTCTCTTGCTTGAGGTCGAATGATTCGAGCACTAGCCCATTGAGATTAAGCTGCGCGCCCGGTTCACCCATGATGAAGAGTGAAGCCCCCTGCAAGTCAGGCCGGTGAGAACTCTCCAATACGAACATCACCTGAAACACCGGCGAGCGGCTCACGTCGCGATTCGGTCGCAGCTTTTGGACCAATAGAGGAAACGGGTAGCCCTCATGGTCCATGGCATCGAGCACAGTATGTCTAACTTTTCCAAGTAACTCTCGAAAGGTCGGATTACCGCTGAAGTCGGTGCGCATCACCACTGGATTGGCGAAGTATCCGACCACCTCGGCCAACTCGGCCCGGTCGCGACCGGCTGCCGGCGACCCGATCAAAATATCGTCCTGACCGCTGTAGCGATGCAGCAAGCACTGAAACGCGGCAAGAACAAAAACGTAAAGCGTCGTACCCTCGGACTTCACCAGTTCCTTGATGCTGCTGGAAAGCGGCTCGGCCAGTCTGAATATGAGCGAGGAGCCCCGGTGTGTTTGGATTGAGGGATGTGGTCTATCCACGGGCAGATTCAGGAGAGGTAATTCACCTTCCAGCTTCGCTTTCCAGTAAGACCACAATCGCTCGCCTTCAGGACCAGCTAACATGCCGGTCTGCCAGTGGACATAATCGACGTAGTTCAGTTGTTGTGAAGGACGAGTGGCTTCAATGCCTTCCCCTGCGGAGGCATACCACTCTCCGAGTTCTTCCATCATGATCACCAGCGACCAAAAGTCCCCGATGAGATGATGTACCGTGAGCAGCAAAATCGGTTCGTCAGGTGTGCGCGTGAACAATTCAACGCGCATCAATGGTCCTGTCTCCAACTCGAAGGGTCGTTGCGATGCTCTCGACAGATCTTCTTTCAGGTCTCCCCAGCTACGGGACGAAGCATCCACGACTTCGAAGTGGACCGGCAGATGCGCATGAATTCTTTGAAGTGGCTCTTCACCCTGCGTGATAAAAGTGGTTCGCAATGAAGGATGACGGTCGACGAGTACTTGGAACCCGCGGCGCAACGAGGGAACGTCGACGTGCGAGAGAATCCTTGCGGCAAAGGTGATGTTGTAAGCTGCGCTGTCGGGGAAAAGTTGATAATGAAACCACAGAGATCTCTGCCCTTGCGACAGCGGGTGGAGAGAAACCGTGCCTGCCTTCTTGCGGAGAAGATTCGCGACCAGTTCTCGCTTTTCTTCCGGCGCGAGACTGAGAACCCTTTGGGATGGCTTACTCATAGGCTAGCCTGTTCGGCAAGTAAAGTATTGAGTAGCGAGTCGAGATCATTTTCTGAAAGCTGTTCAATAGCTGCGAGGAACTGGGGCGAATCCGGTGGGGTCGGCAAACCTTGAATCGGTTTGATCGTTTGATATGGTGAAGGCGCTATCTGGGGAGTTTCGGTTGATGGCAGCGTTTCGAGTTTAGTCAACCCGTCGCTAACCAACCGCGCCAGGCTATCTATGCTGGCATCTTTAAGAAACTTGACCACTGGTATCCCAACCCCGAGTCGCTCTAAACGATATTTCAGTTCTACAGCCATTACGGAGTCGAGCCCCATCTTGTTGAGCGGCCTGCCGGCATCCAGCCTGCTCGCCGATATGCCGAGCACCCTTGCAACCTGCTCGCGCAAATAATTCTGGAGCATGATCGGACGTTCGTCCGGATCGACTGAGAGTAGCGCGGCGGTTGTCAGAATTCCCAGCTCTGGTCCAACCGAGCGTGCTCTCTGCCGGTTAGCGGTAGCTTCCTCATCAACCAGTTGTCCGATAAACGGGGTGAACTGGCCGTTTGAGATGAACTGTCGCCAGTTGATCGGCGCGATCACGGCTTGTGCAACCGTATCAAGCTCCAGTGCCAGGTCCAGAGCATCGAGCCCGCGCTGCGGACTGATGAATCCGAATCCCTGACGTTCCAAATAACTGCCTCGTCCCTTTGCGGCAGCCAAGCCGATTTCGTCCCATGGTCCCCAGTTAATACTTAGACACGGCAACCGCAGGGCTCGCCGGTGATGCGCAAGCGCATCGAGAAACGCGTTGCCGGCGGCATAGTTGCCTTGACCCGCAGGACCAAAGATCGAAGCGGCTGAAGAAAAGAGCAAAAAGAAATCCAATTGGTTCCCTAAAGTGCATGTGTGCAGATTCCAGGCTCCGTAAATTTTTGGGGCCATCACTGACCAGAGACTCTCATGGCTCATTTGCAACAAGATGCCATCGTCGAGCACTCCCGCCGCATGGACCACGCCTTTCAACGGCGGCATTGATTCGCGTATCCGAGCGACCACCGCGGCCACCTGCTGCGTCTGAGTAATGTCTGTCTGAATTACCTCGACTTGAGCGCCGGTGTTCTGCAGTTCAACGATAATCTTTTGAGCCGGCGGCGCAGGATCCTGCCGTCCGAGTAACACGAGATGTCTTGCCCCAAGCCGCACCATCCACTGTGCGACCGCAAGGCCGAGACCGCCCAACCCGCCCGCAATTAGATAGGTGCAATCTGCCTTGAAGCGAGATGAAACACCGGACGCGTCGACTAGCGACACGCCCGGATCGCGCAGGGAAATGACGATCTTGCCAATTTGCTTCGCCTGGCCCATCAGACGGAAGCCACTTTCAGCCTCTCCAATGGGGAACATGCGATGAGGTAGTGGCCTGAGTTCCTGGCGCTCGAAGTGGTCCAACACTTCACACATGACACTGCCGACCAACTCCGGCCGTTCTCGGGACATTTGCTCAATATCAATCGCAAAAAACGACAGGTTGTTCTTGAAAGGCGCAAGTTCCAAATGGCTGTTCTGGTGGATGTCGTGCTTGCCAATTTCAAGGAAACGACCGTGGGGACGGAGGATCGAGATGCCTTTCGGAATAGCTTCGCCCGAGAGAGAGTTAAGAATCAGATCGACGCCTTCTCCCTTCGTCAGTTCCAACACCTCTTCAGCAAAGGCAGTCGTGCGCGAATCCATCACGTGGCGAATTTTTAAAGAGCGAAGAAACTCGCGCTTCTCTTCACTACCGGCAGTTGCATAGATCTCAGCTCCGGCTAACTGGGCCAATTGCACGGCGGCAAGGCCCACACCTCCCGATGCCGCGTGAATCAAAACGCGTTCGCCTGCTCGAAGCCGGCCAAGGCGATGCAGCGCGTAGTAGGCAGTTGCAAACGCAACGGGAATCGTTGCGGCCTCTTCGAACGTCAGATCCGCCGGCTTTCGCAAGACGAGCGCGGCGGCAGTCGTCGTGTATTTGCCGAAGCAAGCAGGGGCAATTGCGATAACTTCATCGCCGACTTGATGGCCAACCACGTCTTTCCCGATCGCCGTGATCCTCCCTGCGCACTCACCTCCAGGCAACATTGGTCCATCGGCAAAAACCGGCGCCATCCCGAGCGTCTTTAGTACATCAACAAAATTCAGACCCGCCGCGTAGATTTCAATTTGCACTTCCCCCGCGGCCGGAGCGACACGCGGAGTCGCTCGGAGCTCCAGGTTTTCGAAGGTTCCGGGCTCAGTTATCTCCAGACGGAAGGATTCATCCTTTGCCTCATCGAATCGTCGTGTGATCGGGTTACGCTTAACAAGTTTGACGGTTGTGACTTCTGCTAACCGCCCCAGCCTTGCGCAAAAACGCTTGTTTCCCCGCAGCACGATCTGCATTTCGTCGTCCGGTTTGACGAGTTCCTCAAACAGAGATCCCGCTTCAGCCGAAACTCCTCCATTGCCGATGTCTACATTCGTGCAGCGCAGTTCCGGATGTTCCTGTGAGATGCTCCTTCCGAGTCCCCACAGCGGAGAAGCCGCAATCGAGATCGGTGCATTCGCTGAATCGATCCCTTGAACTCCGCGCGTAACTAACCAGAGACGAGCGTTGGGCAGATTTGTCTGGGCCATTGCCTGAACGAGCGAGAGCACGCTCCCACAAGTCCACACCTGAGCCTCCTCCAAAGTGTCGACGGTCGTCGCTCTCGCAGGCGCGACATCCAATCCCCACAGATGCACAACGCCAGAACAGGCCGACGTCTGAATCTTGATATACGCATCGAGCAGTTGTTGAAAATCATCCGGTGAGTAAGGATCAACTCGGAAACTGTTGGCGCCCACCGCCTCGAAGGTTGAACCACGTGTCACAATCACGCATGTCGCGCCCTGTGACTCGAGTTGCGCGGATAGCGATTGTCCGATCCCGATGCTATCGGCAAAGATCAACCAGGAACCCTTGACCAGGCGTTGAGACGGAATTTGTACGGCGTGTGGTTTGGGTAGCCACTGGACCTGATAGAACCAGTCACGAGGATTGTCGCTCGAACTTGCTGCCGTTTCGTGCACGTACTTGCAAAGACGCAAACCCAACACCTCGGCTATGACGCGCCCATCATGGTCCAGCACCCGGACATCCGCCTCATAATAATCTTTCTGATTTTCATCGTCAGAACGCAGCCGCACGTGGCCCCAGTAAGCGGTTCCCGCGTGATCACTGAAGCGCACGTGTTCGATACTTACAGGAAGGTAAGGAGCATCCTTAGAAAACTTGCTGCTCTCTGTGGGAAGCGCCGCCGCTGATAGTTGTAGACATGCATCGAGAATGGCGGGATGGAGTTTGTAGCCATCTTCGTCATTCACTCCCGTAGGTGGTTGCAACTGGCCCAGGGCTTCACCGTCGCGCCGCCAAATTCTTTTGATAGCTTGAAACGAAGGCCCGTATTCGTAGCCTCTCTTCTTAAGCCTGAGATAGAAATCGCTTCCGGCAACCTCTTCCGCGCAACGCTGAATTAACTCTTCAGGAAGTAACTGCTCCGGCACGGCTTTCACATCCGAGTTGTTGCCGCGTTGAATCTGACCCGCAGCATGTAAAGTCCAGGACTCATTCCCTAACTTTGTCTGCGTTTGGCTGTAAACTTGAAAAGCGCTCGCTTCACCCACCTGCCTCAAAAGCACGAAACGTACCCGGCGTGCTTCGCCTGGCGCGATCAGCAGGGCCTCTTGGAATTCCACGTTCGTGAGGCCCACAAACTCATTTCCGAAGAGTTGGCCCGCAGCAGCTACTGCCATTTCAATGTAAGCACTGGCCGGAAAAATCGTCAGACCACGAACCTGGTGATCCAGTAAATAGGACAAAGACTCTTCATCGAGTTCGATCTCCCAGGAATAGTTCCCTGCCGGATCTGCGGTGATCGGTTTTGTGCCCAGCAGAGGATGACGGCTGAGACTACTCCGCACCGGCAAGAATGACGCCCGCGCAAAAAGATTCTCGCTCGACTCGGTTTCCAGCCAACAGCGCTCTCGCTGCCATGGATATGACGGTAATTTGATGAAGCGCCGCTTACTGGTATAGAGCGCGTTGAAATCCACATCGTAGCCACTACAGTAGAGCCCGCCCACGGAACTCAGGAGAACCGATCGCTCCGCTTCCTCCCGGCGCAGCGAAGGAAAGGCGTCACCTTTTCTTCCCGCATCTTGCAGCACCTGTTGTATCCCCGCCGAAACAACTGGATGACCACTAATCTCGAGAAAGAGATCATGCTCGTCAGCGAGGAGATTTTGAATCGTTGTCGAAAACAGCACAGGCTCTCTCAGATTTCGCCACCAGTAGAGGGCATCAAGTAGCGAATCGCCGGCACGCCCGCCCAGCACAGTCGAGTAGAGCGTTATCGCCGGCACGTTGGGACTGAGGTTCACCAGCACTTGCAGCAACGGCTCACGCAGGCTATCCATCTGAGAACTGTGTGAGGCCACATCCACCTTCACCATCGCACAGAAAATGTCGTTCGCTTGCAGGCGCTCCCTCAATTCGTTCAGGGCTGCCGACTCTCCTGATAAAACAGTCGAAGTCGGACTGCTGCTCACTGCAACCGAAACGCGATCTTCATAACCCTCAAGAAGACGTTGCGCATCCTGTAATGACTGATCCACAGACATCATTTGCCCGAGCCCGCGCTTCTCCTTTAACAAAAGGCTGCGCTCGCTGATGATGCATACAGCATCTTCCAAACTCAGTGCGCCTGCTACGTGAGCTGCCGCCACCTCGCCCATGCTCTGCCCGACCACCGCATCCGGCTCGATGTTCCATGAACGCCACAACTCGGCGAGCGCTACCTGCAACGCGAACAGCATCGGCTGAATAAAATCAATTTCGTCAAACTGCGGATGCTCAAGGTCCTCTGTTGCGAAGAACTCAATTAGTGACCATTTGACATGGCGGCTCAAAGCTCGCGCAGTCCGCTCGATACTGGCCCGAAAGATCGGCTCGTGGTTCCATAACTGCTGTCCCATTCCTCGCCACTGGCTTCCCTGTCCAGGAAACACGAAGACCAACTTGCGTGATCTTCCTGACTGGCTGCTGCCCGTGTGCATGCCCGCGCGTCTTTCTCCATCAAGGAAAGCCGTCAACTGCTCTACCAGTTCTTCGGTTGTGCGAGCGACGAGGCTCAGGCGATGCTCGTGGTGAGTGCGGCTTAAACTAGTCGAGTAACACAGGTCGGCAACCGTAGCGGTAGTTAGTGTGGTGGTATCGATAAACTCAATGTAAGCGCGTGCCAGCCCACGAAGGGCTTCAGGACTATGGGCAGAAAGTGGAAGAAGATATGCGCGATCTGCAACTTGCGCAGTGGTGTCGTCTTGATTCGAGGGGACGGAAGGCCTGGCTTGAAGAACCACGTGGGCATTGGTTCCGCCGAACCCGAAAGAGCTTACTCCGGCATAAGCGTTACCGTTTCCGGCCGGCCACGGCGCGAGCTGATCTTGCACTCGCAATTTAAGATCGTCGAAAGGAATGTGTGGATTGGGTTGTTTGAAGTGGAGACTTGCTGGAATCTCCCGATGCTCGAGCGCCAGTGCAACCTTAATCAACCCAGCAATGCCTGCGGCAGCTTCCAGGTGTCCGATGTTTGCTTTTACGGAACCGATGGCGCATGGCTGCTCGGCACTCCTCCCGGTTGAAAGTACAGAGCCGAGCGCGCCGGCCTCTATGGGATCACCCAGGAATGTTCCACTCCCGTGAGCTTCGACATATTGAACCTGCGCGGGTGCAATGCCTGAACGATCATAAGCTGCGCGCAGAACCGCCTGCTGCGCCTGTGGGCTCGGAGCCATGAGCCCATTGGTGCGCCCGTCATTATTAATAGCCGTGCCACGGATGACCGCATAGATCGAATTACCATCAGCCAGAGCACGCGACAAAGGCTTGAGCACGACAACACCTGCGCCTTCACTTCTT
>DATNFD010000047.1:0-3131 GCA_035606555.1 Occallatibacter sp. | reverse complement strand
CAACTGACTAGCCTGTCTTTCGCAGTTCGGGGGTTCGGCGTCAGGTAAGTCGTTAAGAATCAGCCGAGGGGTCTAAAAGGTCTTCACCACAAAGCTGGCTGGCGAGGATTCAGGCGGCGTGGAGGTTGGCCATGCGCTCGCAACGGAAGTGGTCGCGGATGTAATAGCGGAAAAATCGGCCTCTCGATTCGGCCCTGAGAAATGCCTGATGATCGGCAGCCGGGAAATCGAAGTAGCGATAGACGTGGCCGGTGTTGCGGAATCGCAGATACAGGATTCGCTTGGAATCGTCGTAAGCGGCTGCGGAGAGCATCTTCGATTCCAACGTCAACCATTTCATACGGCTGATCTCTCTCTGCTCTGCAATGGCTCAAGGAAGGCCGGCGGCTCCATTCCAACGGCGGGCAATTGCGAGCATTTGATGCGGGGCGGCGGCTGCGGGGGCAAGGTGATGCGGATCTGCTCCAGCAAGGCCTGCACATCGGGTTCCGGCTGCGTGTGGCGCGGCAGCACCAGCCAGCGGCCATCCAGCATCGGAATCCACACCTCCACCATCTGAATGGTGGAAAGCTTCTGTAACACCGACAACGGCGTCAGACCCGGCGCGTGAATCAGCAGCCGATTCTTTAGCGTCACCTGCAGGCAGTAGGCAAGGAATGCGATGAATACATGCGCATCGGCACGGTGTTCGAGCTGATGATAGATGGGCCGAATTCCCAGTTCGCTCTTCAGCGATCGGAATACGCTTTCGATCTGCGTCAACTGCACATAGCGGGTCCACAGCACCGCCGGGTCTTCGCCGGTGAGATTGCTGCGCAGCAGATAGTGTCCATCGCGCTGCTCGGCAGCCTTGAGCTTCGCCTTATCGGTGCAAAACGTGAATGTCGCGCGCGTGACTTCCTGGTCTTTTTTCGGAAGCCCAATCTTTACGAAGCCGAAAGCGCGCCCTGCCTCTTTCTTCGCCGCACCGATGCGCAGCAGCAACTGATCGCGCCCGGGCAGACTCTTCCGCATGGCGCGCAGTCTACGCAGAAGACGAGCCAGCCGTTTGCGCCGGATCGCATTCTCTTTGGCCTGCCGTCCGCTGCTTTTCGCCAAAACGTAGAGTTCGCCTTCATGCTCGTACAGCTTCACCTCGACTGAGTCGCGCACCTTCTGCCACGGAAGGTCGAGCCATTTCTTCTCGTGTTGGTTGATACGCCCTTTGGGCGTGCCCACCAGATATGACGTCTGCCGCTCTGGTTCGCGCATCTCTTTCAGAATCGCTTCGCTGGGAATGCCCCGATCCATGACCCACAGGCGGCGCGCTTTGCCGTATGTGGTTTCGATCTTCTTCAGAAAATCGCGTAGCGTGGTGCAGTCCGCCGTGTTCCCATTCATCACCTCGTAAGCCAGCGGGAAGCCGTCGGGCGTCACCACCAGTGCGATCACCAGTTGTACGCAATCCGGACGTCCGTCGCGGCTGTAGCCACGCCGCGCTTTGGGATTCTGCTCCATCTCCCCTTCGAAGTACGTGCTGGTCAGATCGTAGAGCAGCACTTCGAAATCGGCGGCGAACAGATCGGCCCACTTCTGCTTCAAATAAACGAATAGTTCCTGTTTGTGCTCCAGCACGCGATCCAGGCACCGGTACAGCCGGTCCTTCTCCGCCACTTCAAAGCCCGCTTCCAGCAATTCGTCCATCGCAGAGTTTAAATACCACTGACGATGCACCCGGAATTCGCTGCCGGGATCGAGCAGGCGATTGACCACCAGCAGCCGCAGCACCTTTTCCCAACTCACCCTCTCACGGCCTTCGGGCAGCCGCTGTTGCCAGAACTCGTCCAGGCCCAACTGCTGCCAGAGTTCGCATGCCAGCCAGCAGTTGCCGAATATGCGCGGACGCTTCAGTTCCAACCCGCTGAGCCGCACCTGCACGCTGTCGACGGCATCGGCAGGAAGCTCCCGGTCATGGGGAAAAAGACTCAGCGAGGTGAAGCGCTGTTCGGTTTCGTCGAACACATCCAGCGTCTTCCGACAGGCGGCCTGCTGTTGATCGTTGATCTCGCCCAGATAGAGAACCGTGCGCTGCGCTGTCTTGCCACCGGGCAGACGCCGATTCTCCACAATGCTGAAGTACCGATGATCCTTGCCGTCCTTGCGTCGGTTTGTGCTGCGCAGGAACATCTCTCAGCAGCAGAATGCCAGAGATCGAGAGCGCAGAAAAGAGGCAAGGTCTTCACCTGGCCTGTTTCACAAGAACCGTCGTTGAAAGCAAACGGAATTCTCCCGCACCAACGGTGAAAACGGCGTTTAAGTGCGAAAGTCGGGCTAGCGCAGCGCATGTCGCCGGCAGACCCTGAAGAGGGCCGTGTTCAGGCCGAGGGGTAACCTGTCGAGTGTCAACAACAGCGGCGTCCAATCATCTGAGGCCGTTGGAAACGGCCGCGACAGAAGTCTGACTACTTCTTCATGGCGAACGACCAGAGCGTGTCGCCCGCGCCGGCCACGACGTACTGTTGTCCGTCGAGTTCGTAGGAGATCGGACCGTTCGACACCGGCGCCGTGAGTTTTGAATGCCACAGCGGATCGCCTGTCGTGGCGTTCAACGCGACGAGGTTGGAGTTGTTATCGCCGGTGAACACGAGGTTGCCTGCCGTGCTCATCAGGCAGCTGCGTCCCGCGGGAGTCTCCCACTTGTGGGACCAGCGGATCTTGCCGGTCTTGTAGTCGATCGCCTCCACCGACGAACTGAGGGTCGCGCCGCCGCGATCGGTGCCGCCCCAGCCCTGCGGGTTGGCGAGATCCGGATCGAAAATATAGTACACGCTGAAGGCGCGCGACGTACCCACGTAGAATAGCCCGGTCTGCGGGCTGAAGGTGGGCGGAGGCCAGTTGGTGGCGCCGCCCTGATTGGGCGTGACCAGCGCGCCATCCACCTGCGGATGCTTCGCGGGATCGGGTTCGGGCGTGCCGCTGGGCCGGATGCCCTTCGCCCAGTTGGGCTTGGAGTAAGGGGCGGTGACGATGTTCTTACCGTTGGTCCGGTCGAGCAGGAAGTAGTAACCGTTGCGCGCCGCCAGCCCGAGCAGCTTGCGCGGGCGGCCGTCGATCTGGCCGTCGATGAGGACGGGCACCTGCGTTGAATCCCA
>DATNFD010000046.1:0-2600 GCA_035606555.1 Occallatibacter sp. | reverse complement strand
TCAGACGCGGTCAAAGAGATGTTGTTGCGAGAGGGAGTGGATTACCGATACGGAGCGCGCCACTTGAAGCGTTCCATCAACCGGCTTCTCGTGCTTCCATTCTCGAACCTCGTTGCTACCGGCCAGTTGAGTTTTGGCGATTCGGTCTATGTGGATTTGAACGATAGTGGTAGCGACGTTGAGTTTTCGAAACGTTCGGGCGAAACACGAATTGGCGACTCGGATGGTGCTGCAGTTCCGGCAGAATTTACTGCGTTTCTCAGCGCTGTGCAACAAACCCAACAAGCCAGGGCTACGGCCTAAAGCAATTAGTTAGTTCAGGAAAAACAAATGTCTAGAAGAAGAAAAATAGCAAGGAAAATGCTCTCGCGGCGGAGGCAACGGATAGCTCGCCGACTTGAAACTCTGCGACAGGCTCGCACCGATCTATCAAGTCACGATGCAATGCAATGCGGCTGGCTGGGCGTGACTGAAAGGGAGAGAGATGAATAGCGTTACAAGCGTTCAATTGCAGGCGCCAGGTTATCTGGTGCAATCGGTTACGGTACGTCCGGCGACGAAGCGCAAGGTCGAATTTGGCAGCCAGAGATCGCAGCCGGCACCAACAGCGGTGAGTGATCTGTCGCAGATTTACCCTGACGCTGTAGTGTCATCAAGTGAACTACTCGGATGGCAGAACCTGCTTGCACTTGAGATACGGCAGACGATGTCGGAATGGACCATGCCGGTCCTTGAGAATCACTGCGTGATGGTCCAATTGGGACCTTCGGTGGAGGTAACGGTCCGGATCGGTGAGGAGAGCTTTGAACGAACTTTAGAGCCGGGAGACATCATCATCGTTCCAGCCGGTCTATCCATGCAGTGGAGGCAGGAGGATACCGCGCCAAACCACATGCTCCATCTCTATCTTGGTCCACATGTTTTGCGTACGACCGCCGAATCCATTGATGTTGATTACAGTCAGATTTCGATCGCTCCTCAGTTTGGAATCAGAGATGAGCACATACTTCACATCGGCATGTCTTTACACTACGAGTTGAAGGACATGAACCTGGTGGGACGACTCTATGCCGATTCCCTGGCGAAGGTACTCGTGATGCAGCTTGTCAGGCGTTACAGCTATTTGAATGATTTGCAAATGAATCGTGGCGGAATGGCTCCGCGAAAACTGCGCAAGGCGATCGAGTTTATCAATGAGAACCTCGACAACGAGGAGACTGTCGCATTGACTGCGATCGCTGATGTGGTCCAAATGAGCTACTCACACTTCTCGCGCGCGTTCAAACAATCCATGGGGGTCACTCCTAACGGCTACATGACCGAACTACGGATCGAGCGGGCAAAGAAGTTGTTATCAGAAACAGACCTGCCAATCGCGGACATCGCACTGCGGACCGGCTTTGCAAGCCAGAGTCATTTCACTACCACTTTTCGCCGGCTGGTCTGGACGACACCAAAAGGTTTCAGGGATACGCTGTAGATGAGGAAAGACTGAGGTTGCTCAATTGAAGAAACAGGAAACAAACAAAGTAGAAATGTCTACCGGCCTCAGCCAGGATGCAGTCGCAGAGATATCCGGTGGCCTCCGGCAACTGCTGGCGGATGTGTTCGTGCTTTACGTTAAGACGAAAAACTTTCATTGGCACATGAGCGGTCCGCACTTCCGTGATTACCATCTTTTATTGGACGAACACGCGTCGCAAATCTTTGCGATGACGGACGAGCTTGCCGAGCGGACTCGTAAGATCGGCGGGACGACGCTCCATTCCGTCGGCGACATCACGCGACACCAACGTCTGAAAGACAACGACGCCCTAAAGCTCGATCCGAAAGAGATGCTGGCAGAGTTGCGCGTCGATAATCAGCATCTCACGCGGTACTTACGTTCTGCTCATGTGCTTTGCGAGCAGCACCGTGATGTCGCCACGGCGAGTTTGATCGAGACATGGGTAGACGAAGCCGAGCGCCGGACATGGTTCCTATCAGAGGTTGTGGGTGATTAGACTACCGGGTCGGTAGTGAAGCTACTTCAAAGGATATCAACGCTCTTGCCGGACCTTGCTCTGAATCACTGGATTTTGCTTTGAACAGCGCGGATTTATTGTGTCTCCCTGGATATAGCTTGAGATCAAATCAAAGCAACGATATTCTGCCTTTTGGAGAAAACTATGATGGTGCCAACAATTTCTCGAGACGAGTTGAAGCGGAAGATCGATCTCAAGGATCATTTTCTTCTGGTCGAAACCCTGCCTGCCACCGCTTATCATCACGCGCATTTACCTGGCGCGATCAATCTGCCGCCGGACCAAATAGATAAGCTCGCACCCCAACTCCTGCTTGATAAGAATGCCGACATCGTCGTCTATTGTGCCAATCCGACTTGACATGCGTCGGAGAAGGCTGCCCGTGAACTGGCAGCGATGGGATATACAAACGTCCGCGACTATGCTGAGGGAAAGTCTGATTGGATCGAAGCAGGGTTACCAACCCAGAGCGAACACAAGCATTAGCTATTCCGTCAAGTCCACAGGAAAACGTTGATCATCGAGAAGGGCGGATTGTCAGTCGGCGTCATCCTCGACATAGAGAATTCGGCGTTT
>DATNFD010000045.1:0-11898 GCA_035606555.1 Occallatibacter sp. | reverse complement strand
CCTTCATTCCCGGGATCGACACTTCTTATCAACTCCGCGTCTCCAAAGCGGGTTTCTACCAAAGCACCACCGACAAACTTGGACCGGATGCACACGAGGTGCAGGTTGTTCTGCGTCACGAGCAGATAGTCTCCGAGAAGGTAAGCGTTACTGCGTCCGTGCCTGGTATCAATCCCGAACAAGTCTCTGACAGGTTGACGATGAACGTGCCGGAAATTACAAGCGTGCCGTACCCGACGTCACGCGACATTCGCAACTTGTTGCCCTTCTACCCTGGCGTAGTGCAGGACGTGAGTGGGCAGGTGCATGTGGCCGGATCGGAGACCTGGTCGACGCTGGACCTTCTGGACGGCTTCGACATTCGCTCGCCGGTGAGCGGCAACCTGGCTTTGAGAGTGAGCGCGGATGCCGTGAGGTCCATCGATCAGGAATCGACGCGATATCCCGTCGAATTTGGGCGAGCCAGCGGCGGCGTGATCGCGTTGTACACGGGGATGGGCGACAATAAGTTCCGTTTCAATACGACAAACTTTATTCCATCGTTCCAGCAGAAGAACGGCATCCGCTTCGATAAGTTTGTTCCGAGGTTCACGTTCTCAGGGCCGGTGGTTCGGGATCGTGCCTGGTTCTTCGATGGGCTTGAGCTGGAGTATGACAACATCTACATTGCGGAGCTGCCCAAAAACGCGGATACGAATCATCTAATGCGCGGCAGCAACCTGCTGAAATTGCAGGCGAATATCACGCCCGCAAACATACTGACGTTGGGCCTCCTGACGAACGCCTACCACTCGCCTTACGATGGGCTCTCGCCCCTTGTGCCGCAGCAAAGCACGACGAAGCGAAACACCACAGCGTGGATGCCCTATGTGCGCGACCAGTTGGGCTTTCGGAATGGTGCTCTTCTCGAAGCAGGGATCGGCGTCGTTCATATTCGCGATGGCTTTGAGCCCTATCCGGATGGGTCATTCAGGATCACGCCAGAGCAGTCGCTTGGAAGCTACTTCGAGACGCTGACGGGGCGTTCGCAGCGGGTGGAGGGCAATGCGGCGCTGTATATTCCGCAAAAGCATTGGCATGGACAGCACGATCTGAAGCTGGGAATGGACCTCGATCGCGTCAGTTACGATCAGCGGCAATCGCTCGCGCCGGTGGACTATCTGCGCGAGGATGGAACCCTTCTGCGCCGGAGCACATGGCCTGCCGGCATTTCTCGGGCCGCGACGCATAATGTAGAGGCTGGAGGATACCTGCAGGATCGCTGGTCATTGCCCAACGGGTTGCTCATTGATCCGGGCCTCAGACTGGACTGGGACCAGATTGTGCGCAGACCTCTCTTTTCACCCCGGATTGCGGGGACCTACTCCCCTTCCCGGTTGAAAGGGATCACAAAGCTGAGCGCCGGCGTGGGGCTGTACTTCGACCACACGCAACTTGAATACATCACGCGCGCATTTACCGGCCCTCGCGTTGATCAGTACTTCGCCACGGATGGAATCACACCAGAGGGCGCGTCGCAAACGACCACGTTCAATGCGGACTACGGTCTTCTTCGCGAACCGCGAGCCTTGAACTTGAGTGTCGGGCTGGAACAGAAAATGCCGGCCGCCATTTTTGTGCGGGCTCAGTTTATCGATAAGCGCGTGAAGGACCAATTTGCATATGTGAATGAGACCCATCCCGGCGAACTCGCAGGCGCATTTCGCCTGAGCTCATCGCGGGAAGATCACGACAGTCTATTCGAAGTGGACGCGCGGCGAACCTTCAGCCTGGGTTATACGCTTTTTGGAGCGTACACTCACTCCCGGGCGCACACCAGTGCCGCCATAGACTACAACCCGGCAATTTCAGATTCTGGGCCACAGCAAGGCGGGCCGCTGCCATGGGATACGCCAGACCGGGTGCTCTCCTGGGGTTGGTTGCCGTTTGCCGTGCCGTACCTCCGCAGAAGCTGGGATTTTGTCTACACGGCTGATTGGCATACGGGGTTTCCATACACCTCGATCAACGCTAGTGGGCAGGTCGTCGGGATAGCGGGGGGACGTCGATTTCCGGATTACAAGTCATTCAGTCCCGGGCTTGAATGGCGATTCCACTTTCGCGGGTCATATTTCGGATTGCGCGGAGTGCTCGAAGACATGACCGGCAGCCGCAATCCCGCGGTTGTGAATCGCGTGGTTGATTCTCCTCGGTACGGCACGTTCAGCGAGACCGACGGGCGATCGTTCACGGCGCGAATCCGGCTGATCAGTTCGGGCAAGTGATCTGGGCCGCATACGCCCCGTCACTCCCCTCTTGACAATCTAGATGTGGATTCTATTCTCTAGTCTATCTAGAGGAGCTGGTGAGTTCCTGGCTCAATTCGCCTTTTTGAGGGGATCATGCATGCGCTGGCTGTCGAATCTGTTTGCCGGTTTCAAATCGTTGTTCACAAAGAGCGAGGTTGAACGGGAATTCGACGAGGAATTGTCGGGCTACGTCGAAGCGTCGTACGCTGACAAGCTGAAGACCGGCATGGCGCCTGCTGAGGCCCGTCGAGCTGCTCTTGAAGACCTTGGCGGTTCGCATAACGCGGTGAAGCACCAGGTATGGACCTCGCGATGGGAATCGTCACTCGAGAGCGTTCTCCAGGATCTTCGTATGGGGATCCGCTCGTTGCTCAAGAGCCGGGGATTCACGGCAATTGCCCTGCTGTCGCTTGCTCTTGGCATCGGTGGCAACACGGCGATCTTCACGCTCATGGACCAGGTGCTCCTTCGTAATCTGCCGGTACGCGATCCGCAACAGCTGGTTGCATTCGGCGACTCAGTCTTTGGGGGCATCGCCGGCGGTATCGATCTGGGCGCTTTCGGCGGGTATTTTCCATGGGACTTCGCGAAGCAGTTGGAGGCGAATCCGGGTCCCTTCCAGGGGATTGCCTCGTACGGCAGCTTCTCAGACCGGGTGAGCGTTCGGCTTTCAAACAGTAGCGGGGCCGCATCGGCGGCGATACTTGCCCCTGCAACACTGGTTTCCGGCAACTACTTCAATGTCCTCGGGGCACAGCCTCTCGCGGGACGCACCATCCTTCCGGCGGATGATGCGGTTCCGGGAACTGGAGCAGTGGCGATACTGAGCTATCGCTTCTGGCGCCAGTCTTTATCGTCGGACCCGGCGATTATCGGCAAAACCATCAATATCAATGGGACTCCGTTTGAAGTTGTTGGCATCATGCCGGAAGCATTCCATGGTTTCAAGCAAGAACTGGAACCGACTGATCTGTGGACACCGTTGAGCATGCAGGAAGCTGTTCTGCAGCACCCCTCCATGCTTCTGCCCCACTCGGGCCTGTACTTCTTGCACATCTTTGGCCGGCTCAGCCCGGAAGCAGCCGCACGTAGAACGGCATTTGCAGTCGCTCAGAATTGGGTGAATCAGCAAGTCCGGGCCGCCACTCTTGCGAATGAAGGCAGCAAGGTCGCTCCCGAACGTCGGGCGGAGATCAATCGCCTCACCGTTCCGCTCGTGCGTGCGGGGAATGGCGTGTCCCTCGTCCGTTCGAAATATGGCGATTCTCTGCAGATTCTCATGGCCGTGGTGGCACTGGTTCTTCTGATCGCTTGCGCCAACCTCGCCAATTTTCTTCTTGCCCGCGCCACGGCTCGACGGCAGGAGATCGCGACCCGGCTTGCGCTGGGCTCGACGCGCGGGCGGATCGTGAGGCGAGGAATCATCGAAACCCTGCTACTTTCGCTCGCTGGCGGAGCGCTCGGCCTCGGACTGTCGTTCGTTGCGACACGTTCACTGATAGCAGTTGTCAGCCGGCAAAATGGAGAGAGCACGATCACCGCAACGCCCAATCTTCAAGTCGTGATCTTCACAATCGGAGTGTCACTGCTCACGGCACTTCTGTTTGGACTTGCGCCCGCATTGATTGCGTCGCGTGTTGGAAGACGCGGGGCATTAAACACGAGTTCGCGAACCGCAAACGCGGCTGGAGGCAAGAGTTCTCGCTTCTGGCCCAGGGCACTGGTTACGATCCAGGTGACGATGTCGCTGGTTCTTCTCGTTGGAGCAGGACTGTTCTTGCGCACTCTGCGCAATCTTCAAAACCAGGACTACGGGTTTGAGCGTACACACCTGCTGATGGCAGACTTCGGCGAGCAGCTTGCCGGATACAAGCCGCAGCAGGTACCGGCGCTACATCAGCAACTCATCGAGCGTCTCTCCGCACTTCCTGGAGTTCGTTCGGTTGCACTTTCAGCCACACCCCCGGTCAGCAATGGTGCATGGAGTTCGAACATCACTCTGGAGGGTTACACGCCGGCGCCGAAAGAGGACATGGTGTCGCTTCTCAATCGCGTTTCAGGGCGGTACTTCGAAACCGCGGGGATTTCGATTGTTGCGGGCCGACCGATTTCTCCCACGGATTCCACGAGCAGCCTGAAAGTGGCGGTCATCAATGAAACCGTTGCGAAGAAGTTCTTCCCGCATGGAGACGCAATCGGGCGCAAAGTGACTATCGGCATCGACTCCGTTGCAGGCCCCTGGGTGATTGTCGGCATCGCCCGCGATACGAAATCGCAGAATCCGCGTGAAACCGATCCAATTCGAATGACATATATTCCGCTCGCTCAGATTGAGCCGTACATGCCGGTTGAGAAAAACGCGGCAGGTGCTCCAACGGCTGCGAACCGCGAAGAAAACCAGGACCGCTACGCAAACATGATCCTGCTGCGGACCACGGGCGACCCGGCGAAGCTGACTGCTGATCTGAGGTCCGCGGTTGCATCAATCGATCCCAATTTGCCGCTCTTGAAGATCACGACCATCCGCGAGCAAGTCTCAAGCCTGATTGCGAATGACGAATTGATTTCGACACTCACCAGCATCTTCTCGATGCTCGCGCTGGTTCTGGCCGCAATCGGACTGTACGGGGTGATGAGCTACAACGTGGTGCAGCGGACTCCAGAAATTGGCGTACGGCTTGCGCTAGGAGCACAGGCACAGAGCGTGCGGTGGATGATCCTGCGCGAGTCACTGGTGTTATTGGGAATTGGGGTCACCATCGGCTTGCCGTTGACGATTACAGCTGCTCGAGGAATCCAGAGTCAGTTGTTCGGATTGAGTGCAACCGATCCTCTCACGTTTTCGGTCGCGATCGGGGTCGTCCTGGGAATGACATTGATCGCGACCTGGATTCCGGCACTAAGAGCTTCCCGGGTGGACCCACTCATTGCGCTTCGCTACGAATAGAGTATGGAATCGTCAGTCTATGAAGCTGCCAACCAGCCGAGACTACCGTGCCGAGAGCAGGGCCTGCGCCAGCGCGCGCCACTCATCGTCGAGCTCTGGCCGCTGGAAATTGCGGCCCGCTCTTGCATACCAATAGTCGGCGTTTGAGAGCGCGCCTTCCTTGCGATGCAGGTAGGCGTGAACCGCCATGCCGTCCTTCGACTCGAGTTCGTCGACGAGACCATGCGCCTGCTTCCAGTCCCCTTTCGCGTCCCACCAGAGTGCAGCCTCAGGATCTGATAGACCTACCGGTGGAGAATCGAGCTTTACCGATTCCACGAACTCATTGATGTCCATGCCCTTACCACCTTTCTCAACCGGCCTTTGGCGGCCGTATGCTTCGCGTCTTGCGGTGACCCAAATCACATCCGCAGCGCTCAACCAGAGATAAGAATAGACACAAATCCAGTACTACTGAAGCGGGTTCCGAAGGGGTCGATGGAGTAGGTGAGAAGGTCCCATCGGGGAGGTCAGGGTCATAATGTTCGGTGGATCAGAGCCAAAGAGGCGAGTGGTTTGCGATCCGGACCAAAATGGTCGTATACTGAACTCAGACCAATCTGGTCGTAGTTTTAGAGTGTTGCCCTTCCGGCAGCCTCAAGGAGTTCGGCAGGTGAGTGTGCTGACGGATCTGCGCATCGGGGAGACAGCAACACTGGTCGCTCTGGATTTGCCCGAATCGGTGCAGAACTATCTGATGCACATGGGCTTTGTGCCCGATGCTCAAGTGACAGCTCTCCGCAAAGCGCCAGCCGGTGATCCAACGGTGTACGCCATCGACGGCATGGAGATTGCGCTTCGACGCGAAACAGCTGACTCTATTCGCGTTCGCAGTAACCAGGGAGCATCGCAACGTGAAATCGACGCCGAGCTGAAGAAAATTGCGGAGAAATCGGGCGTTGAGGTCCAGGCTGAAATCCACGAATTTGCCGGGGCGACCAGATGAGTGCCTGCTGCGAGACGCCGGCGTTTGAGGCTCCTCAAATACCGGGATCCGGAGGGCTCAGAACCGTTGTCCTGATTGGACCGCCCAACTCCGGCAAATCCACACTGTTCAATCGTCTCACTGGGTTGCGGCAGAAGGTCGCGAACTATCCCGGCGTCACCGTGGAACAGCGGATGGGATTGATGGCCGGTGTGGGCCGTGACGATCTCACTCTGATCGATCTGCCCGGCGTTTACTCGCTTACTCCCTACTCTGAAGATGCGCGTGTTTCGGTGGATGTGCTGAAGGGTAAAATGCCCGGCACTCCCAAACCGGACGCAGTGCTGCTGGTTCTCGATTCCCTGCACCTTACACGGCAGCTGATGCTGGCAGCGCCTGTGCTTGCTCTGGGACTGCCCACGCTGGTTCTGCTGAATATGAGCGACCTGATGGAGTCGCGCGGCGGGCAGGTCGATCCATTGAAGCTGGCCAAGGAACTCAGCGCTCCTGTCGCGCAGATCAGCGCGGTTCGCGGTACTGGAATGGATGCGATTCCTTTGTTCCTGAACCAGTGCGCACTGCCACCAGCCGCAAAGAAGGCGGATCAGCTGTTGACATTGCCGGTTCTCGGCAATGCCGCCAGTACGCATCGGTGGGCTGCGCAGGTGAGCGGGCGAACCGGATACCGCGCGCCGCTTTCGGCCGAGAACAGCCGCAAGCTCGACAACATTCTCTTGCATCGCATCTGGGGACCGCTGCTGTTTCTGGTCGTGGTGATCGGCGTATTCGAAGTGGTCTTCTCGCTCGGGCAGCCGATGAGTGATGGATTCGGAGACGTTCTTGGAAACCTGGCCAAGCTCGCCCGACCGCTGTTGCCGGCAGGCTGGCTGCAATCACTGCTGATTGATGGAGTGTGGAAGGGCATTTCATCGGTCTTGGTGTTCCTGCCGCAGATCCTTTTGCTGTTTTTGTTTATTGGCGTCCTCGAAGACTCAGGATATCTGGCGCGCGCAGCGCTTATTGCGGATCGCGTGATGCGAACTACGGGACTGAACGGAAAAGCATTCATCCCGCTGCTCTCTGCTTATGCGTGTGCTGTTCCGGCCATCATGGCAACGCGCACGATCGAAAACAAGCGCGACCGGTTTGCGACGATTCTTGTAACACCGTTCATGACCTGCTCGGCCAGGCTGCCGGTTTACATACTGCTGATCGCTGCTTTCATTCCGAACAAGACATTTCTGCATGGATTTCTCGGTCTGCAGACGATCGTCATGCTCGGGCTGTATCTCGCAGGCTTTGTGGCTGCGATGACAACGGCCTGGCTGCTGAAGAGCTCAATTCTTAAGTCGAACGAAGCTCCATTCATCCTGGAGCTGCCACAATATCGGATGCCCACACTGCGCTCGCTGGCGATGCGCCTTGTCGATCGCGCCAAGGTGTTCCTGCGTCAGGCGGGCACCGTCATTCTGGCTGTGACGATGGGTCTCTGGCTGCTGGCACACATTCCCCCGGTGCCCGGGCCTGGTGGGCATTACAGCGCTCCGGAACTCGCGGACAGTATGGTCGGCAAGATGGGGCATGTGATCGAGCCGGTGATTGCCCCCCTCGGATTCAACTGGAAAGTCGGCATCGGACTGATCTCGAGCGTACTGGCGCGCGAGGTGATGGTCTCTACCATGGGAACGTTGTATGGCGCTGATCCAGAGACACAGACTATGCATCTGCAAAATGCGTTGCACACTGACATGACGCTTGGCGGGGCGGTAGCTTTGATGATCTTCTTTGCCTTCGCCATGCAATGTACTTCGACAATGGCCGTAGTCCGGCGTGAGACGAACAGCTGGAAGTGGCCTGCCATTCAGTTCGCCTACATGCTCACTCTGGCGTGGCTCGGTGCATTTGCAGTCAATCACGTAGTAACGGCGCTGTTCGGCTAGCTCCCCCGCTAAATCCTCCTCATTGCGGCTAACCTGTGACACTCTGGGTGCGTCCGAGTATCGTGGATTTATGCGGTACTGTCTTCTGAATAACGGTTCGGCCACGTCCTTTGTGGCCGGACTTCTTCTTACCATGGCTTGTTATTCGGCATTGAGCCAGGACCCCGTCCTGAAGACGCGGCCGAAGGAAGATCGTGACGCGCGGTTCAATGCGACGCATCGCATCACGATGAATGTGCAGGTGACCGACACAGGCGGAAACCCAGTTTCAGATCTTCGCGGTGACGATTTCACGCTCTATGACAATTACCAAGTGCGCAGAATCGCAGCTTTCCACGCGATCGATGGTGAAGCCCAGAACGATGCGACTGAAATCCTGATCGTACTGGATGCTGTAAACACTCCGGCAGCGGCCCTCGATGAAGAGAAGAGCGCGATATTCAAGTATCTTGCGGAGAGCCGAAAGCCACTGGCGTTCCCAACTGCGTTTGCCTTGTGGTTCAACGGACATCTCTCCGCGACACCTGCCACGAAGGATCGCAATGCAATCGGACGCGCATTTGTGAAACTGACGAAGAATGTGCACTCGAATGCATGCGGCGTCGGCTTAAACACGTCAGAACACAAGGCGACCATCAATAAGAAAGCTGGACAAGTGGATGCGGCAACCTGTCGGGCGGTTCACTTCAAAGATTCAATTGCCGCGCTCGACGGCATCGCGCAACAGCAACTGAGCACCGGGGCCCGCACGCTATTGATCTGGATGGGATCGGGCTGGCCAGTGCTGTCGAGCGCAGATCTTCAGAGGCTCACTCCGAAACAACAGCACGATTATGTCCGCGAATTTACGACGGTGCTGCACGATCTGCGCGCTGCGCAAATGACTGTCTATACGCTTACAGCGGAGGATCAAAGGTCGAATCAAGAGAACGCTACAGCAGTGGGGAAAATGACGATCTCGGCGGCGGGACCCCCACCCCAATTGCCTCGGCTCGCGGTGGATGAGCTGGCCACACGAACCGGAGGCAAGGCGATCAGCGGGAGCAGCCAACTGACCACCGACCTCCATGCGTGTATCCGTGATGCACAGTGGTATTACGCGCTATCGTTCAACGCGCCGCTGGCCCGGAACGACGCTGGCGAGATGCACTCACTTGCAGTGAAGGTAAACCGGCCAGGTGTCGAGGTGCGAAGCATGGATCTTTACTACACGGAGCCGCAGTGATCGTTGACAAACCTTATTTGCCGCAGGTTTTTCCCGCGAGTGGCTCAGAGCCCGTTCTGGTCCCAAACGGAGTCAGCAGGATCTGCTTCTCAGGCGTGACTTCGACGCGGAAGCTGGCACCGGGATAGAGCCCGGTTTGCTCCTGTATCTCCGGAGCAAGCGCGATGCAGCCGCAGTCCTGGACTCGACCTGTCGTTTCCATCAGTCGATTTTGTCGGGGTGAAGAGCGATGTTTTTTTCGCCGGAGGCCTTGCGCTCGTTGTAGGCCTTCACCCAATCTTCCCAGTGCTTGCCTGCGGCGCGATCCTTGCCGGTGAATTCAAGGCGGGCGATCTCAGCGTAACCAAGCTTCTGCTTGCCATTCACGTTCGGCTCGAAGTACTGGACGTAGCTCTCAGCGAGCGTGGCTCCTGTGTGGCGATTGAAGATGAATGCGTCAAGCTTCTTGCCGGCTTTGGTCGTGATGGTCACATCGCCGCGATAGTCGAAGGCTTTCTCCAGCGCGCTGCGAAGATCATCTTCACTCGCGAGCTCAGGCACCCAGCCTTCGAGTTGTTGGTGTTCCGTGCCGGGCGCGAGTTCCAGAGCCTCAATCTGCTCAATGGTGTACTTCGAGACTTCAGCGGTCATAGAAAAACAGCTCCTGGCTGCTAGCTTCTTAACTTGGACCAATGAGACAAAGCCGGTTCGCCTACTTTGCGGCCATTTCCCGATCAGTCGTTTCGATCTGCACCAGGGTTGTTGCCCCGTGCGGAGCGGGTTCGCTCAGCAGCTTGAGCGCGTGCTCATCTTCATAAGTGCTGAACCAGCCCTTCGCCATCGAGACCAAACCTTTCACAGACAGGAATCCGTCCATGACTGCCGTCGGCTCGTATCCGCAGCTCACCATACAGTTGGCGCACTTCGGATTTCCGCTGGCTGCGCCGTACTCTTCCCACTGCGTGGTTTCCATCAACTCCTTGAAGGTCTCCGCATAGCCGTCCTGGAGGAGATAGCAAGGCTTTTGCCACCCAAAGATGTTGTAAGCGGGATTTCCCCAGGGTGTGCACTCGTAGCTGCGATCACCCATCAGGAACTCAAGGAACAGCGGCGACATATTGAACTTCCACGACTTCTTCCGGTTGGAAAGAATGGCGCGGAAAAGGCGTCGTACGCGCGCGCGTCCGAGGAAGCGATGTTGATCCGGAGCCTTGTCGTAGCTGTAACCCGGCGAGAGCACGATGCCCTCGACACCGAGCGCCATCACTTCATCGAAGTAGCGGCGCACGCTGTTGGGATCTGTGCCGTCAAAGAAGGTGGAGTTAGGCGTAACGCGGAAGCCGCGCTTCACGGCTTCCTTAATGCCTTCTACCGCGAGGTCCCATCCGCCTTCACGGCACACAGAGTAATCATGGTGTTCGCGCTCGCCATCGAGGTGCACTGAGAAGGTGAGGTACTTGGAGGGAGTGAACTCATGGATGCGGCGCTTCAATTCGAGCGCATTGGTGCAGAGGTAGATGTACTTCTTCCTTGCAATGAGCCCATTGACGATTTCAACGATCTGCGGATGCAGCAGAGGCTCGCCACCGGGGATCGACACCATGGGAGCGCCGCACTCTTCCACGGCCGCGAAGCACTCTTCCGGCGTCAACATCCGCTTCAGCACGTGCGGCGGATACTGTACCTTGCCGCAGCCGGCACACGCCAGGTTACAGCGGAAAAGCGGCTCGAGCATGAGCACGAGCGGGTATCGGTCGTTGCCTTTCAGACGCTGCTTCCATACGTATGAGAAGACCGTCCACACCTGGGAAATGGGAATTGCCATCTTTGCTCGTTATCCTCGCGGGCCGTGGCCTCGAAAAAAGTTTAGCTTTCTGATCATCAGCTGTCGGCTGAGATCTACTGCCGAAGTTCAAACTATGAAGCGCGCTCCATGGCTCTCTGATACGCAGTGAGAGCCATCAATGGAAAGTACTGCCGGTACAACGTGTAGGCCAGGTAGAACACTTTGGGAAAGCCGGTACCGGTGATAATTCCTTCACGTTTCGCGCCTTCGCCCATCGACTCGTCCCAACTGCCATCCTGCTGTTGGCGTGCGAGCAGCCACCGTACACCCTTTGCGACCGAATCTGATCGATCGTCTCCAGCTGCGAGCAGGCCAAGCAATGCCCATGCGGTCTGCGATGGCGTGCTGACGCCGACGCCACGTGTGTCCGGGTTGTCGTATGTACCGCACGACTCACCCCATCCACCATCTGAATTCTGCACCATGCGGATCCACTCAGCGGCCTGCTGAATCTGCGGTTCGTTGCGATCGAAGCCGATAGCTTCAAGCCCCCGAAGCACAAGGAACGTGCCGTAGATGTAGTTGACACCCCAGCGTCCGAACCAGCTTCCGTCCGGCTCCTGTTCGCTGAGGATGAACTGGATTGCCTTCTCAACCCGCTTGTCTGACCGCGTGTAGCCATGAGCCGCCAGCATCTCGAGCATGCGGCCGGTGATGTCGACCGTAGGCGGATCGAGCATCGCATTGTGGTCGGCAAAGGGGATGTACT
>DATNFD010000044.1:0-70009 GCA_035606555.1 Occallatibacter sp. | reverse complement strand
GCCTCCGCCTTCAGTTCTCCATTCGTCGCTGTCAGTCGCAGCACAGTTGCAATCAGCACCGACAAACCGACTCCGCCATATAGCACCAGATAGATCCGGTAACGAGGCACGCGTAGCAAGGTCTGATTGATAAAGTGAAACACTGCCCGCCCAATCGGAGATCTCACAATCAGCGCGTGCACCATTCCATTCAAAGGCCCAACCGCGCGGTTGCGACTGCTCCTCGCCGCAGCTCCCTCCAGCAGGTATTTCACCCGCCGCAGATATGAAGCCGGATACATCACAATCGCGATCAGCAAGGCCCCAGTGAGTGCCATCCAGCCGGTCATCCCCAGCTTCTGAAACACCGGAATCGCACCATCGCCGCCGACGAAGCTCTGGTACATGCCCAAAAACCAATACGGCGGGAACCACATCACCCAGCGGTTTCCAGACTGCAAAAGCGCAGGTGTAACCCCCGAGATCACCGGGAACAGAAGCAGCAACATCACCAGTCCCGCTACGGCCGCGCCTTGAAGCAACAGCGATACCTGCCGAAACAGCCTCTCTCCCAGCAGAGCAAGCAGTACGCTTTGCACTGCGACAACCAAACCGGCTGCAAACAATCCGCCCGCAGCAACCGCGGCCACATGGCCCATCTCGAGCCGAAGCAGATTCGGCGGATCTGTCGACATGGGCATAATCAGCGGAGCCAGGAAATTTGCGTCGAACAGAAATCCCGCGATCAAGATCCCGATCGCTGTTACCCGTCCCATGAACATCCGCCAATGCCGAACCGGCAGCGCGCCCATCACCTGGATGTCCAGCAGATCCGGGAAGAACAGATCCCACTCGAACACCGTCACCAGCCCCATCACCACAAACGAATACATCACAAAAAAGAAATGATGATTCATCTGCACCCAGTAGGGCGGCGGATCGGGAATCGAGCCTGGATGTGGCGGATACACAATGACCGGGTGGTAGATCGGCCACAAATAAATGGCAACAACCAGCCCCGGCAGCCCCGCCGCAAACGCCAGTTGTACCAGCCGCGTCTTGCCGTCCCCGTCCGGTGAGGCAGTCTCGTGATTGAAGAATCGTTCCAGAAAGTGCCGCACCAGCAGTTGAAACTGACTGCGCTGGGGTTCCAGTACCGGTCCCATCGCCGCCTGCACATTCAACGACAGCACCGCCGGTTGCGCATCGCTGGCCACAATCAGCCTTTGGAATCCATCACCCATGGGACACCCGCATGATCTCGACAATTCTCTCCGCTGCTTGTCGCGTGTCCTGCTGCTCCACCAGTTGAGCGAATACGCTCTCCAAGCTCGGCAACCCCTTCAACGATTTCAGTTCGTCGGGAGCCGCATCCGCCAGTACTCGCCCTTTTCCGATCACGATCACCCGATTGCACACCTGCTCCACCGTCTCCAGCACGTGCGAGATGTAAAGCACTGCTTTGCCTTGAGCGGCCAGAATCTCCAGTAGGTCCTTGAACAACCTCCCGGAAACCACGTCCAATCCCGAAAGAGGCTCGTCAAAGATCAGCAGCTTCGGATCGTGCAACAGAGCCGCCGCGATCAGCACTCTCTGCCGCATCCCTTTCGAGTACGAAGAAATCGGCGAATACTGCCACGATTCCAGATTCAGCAGCTTCAGCAGTTCCGTCGCCTTCGCCTCGATCAGACCCTCCGTCATCCCTCGCAGCCGGCCCACCAGTTGCAGATACTCCAGTCCCGAAAGATACGCATAAAGATGTGCTTCCTCCGGTACGTACCCCAGCACCGCTCGGTAAGCCTCCATATCGTCCCGGATATTCCGGCCCTCAAACAACACCTTGCCTTCATCCGGCCGCAACATGCCCGTAATCATCTTTACGGTCGTGGACTTCCCCGCCCCATTCGGCCCGAGGAAGCCCACGATCTCCCCCGCTCCAACCCTGAAGCTCACATCTACCACCGCCGGAATCGTTCGGAAACTTCGATAAAGATGCTGAACCTCAAGCACGGGCGCTTCTCCCTATGTAGCATTCAACATATGCCAACAAAAAATCTTGTCAAGTAGATTGCTACATACGATAAAATGCCGCTCATGGCCGCCGAGGCAAAACTCTCCCATACCGCCGCGATGATCCTTCAAGCAATTTCTGCCGGGTACGTCTACGGTTTCAGCATCATGGAGGTCACCGGGCTCCCCAGCGGCACCGTCTACCCCGCCATGCGCCGCCTTGAACGCGACGAACTCATCCGCTCCCAGTGGGAACGACAGTCCATTGCCGATGCGGAGCAACGCCCACCTCGTAAGTACTACAAGCTCACAGCCGCCGGACGATCCACGCTCGATGCTTCCCGCAAGCGCTATCCGTTGCTCGAGCGGCTCATGCCGACTGAGGAGGCTCGTTCCGTATGAAATCTCCTTCCGATGTCGCTCTCTCTGCTCTGCAGCGGACCATGCTGCATACCGCTTCCCTCCTGGTTCCCTCCACTGACCGCGCAGAGTGGAACTCAGAGTGGTTCGCAGAACTCTGGCACGTGCGCCACTCCTACGCCGGCATCGATGAGTCGATCTCTCTTCAGGGACACTGCGACATTGCGCGCTTCTGCCTCGGCGCCTTCGCCGACGCCCTCTGCATGCGCGAGAATTCGGTCAAATCCCCACACCGTCCGCCCCATATGCATGGATCAGCCGCCCAGACCCTGCTCTGGCTGGCCGTGATTCTGCTCGTCTGTCTCTTCATCACCAGTTTCCTTCCTGGCGTGCAGGCCGAAAACGAAGCCTCGCGTTTTCAGATCAGTTCCAACGCCCTGCTCATAGCCGAGTCAGCCGATGACGGTGCTAAACCATCCATACCCGCTGGTCTCTACATCGACTGGAAGACCACGCGTCAGCGATTCTTCCAAGAATTGGCCTTTTACCACGTCACGCGCGAATCCGTTCAGTCCGGCACTACACGCGTCTCCTGGAATGTGGCGCGCTCCTCGAACAATCTTTTCTCTCTCCTCGGACTTCCCCTCATGCACACGATCGATGACGACGCAGGCCTTCCCTCCGTCATCCTCAGCCACGATGCATGGATGCACTCCTTCGCCGGTAACCCCGACATCGCAGGCCGCGTTCTGAAGGTGGGTCACATCGACGCCCGCATTGCCGGCGTCGCACCTGCTGGTGCTTGGCGACTCCCCGGTTCGCCCGACCTCTGGCTGCTTCACCCGGACTCTCAGATCGCCGCAGATCTCCCCCGTAGAACTCCCGGATATGTGATCGCTCAACTCTCGCCCCGCGGACAAGCCGCAATCGAGCAATCAGGAAACGGAATTTCCGCGCGCAACCTCGAAGATCTCCTCATCGACCTATCCGCAACCTCGCTCTCCGCGCCAGTTGAGGGCCCTTGGAATCTTTACGAGTTTGCCCTTTTCCTTGCGCTCATCGCGCTTCCCGCTGTCTCCTCCGTCTCGCTGGGAGAGACACACCTGACACCGCATCGCCCCTCGTTCAGAGAAACCGTGCGCCGCTCCCTCTTCCTTTGCGGCAAATTTTTCCTCATCGCCGGAATCGGCCTCTTCGGCTCCTTCGATATCGCCTATTGCGCCACCTTCAGTTACTCTCCTGCAGCAGAGTGCCTGCAACTCGTCTCCTGCTTTGCAATCTGCCTCATCGGCTTCCGTTGGGCGTTAGCAGACCAGCGCCAACGCTGCCCCGTCTGCCTGCGACGCGTTACTAACCCAGCGAGCGTCGGCCTCGCTTCGCGTACCTTCCTCGGCTGGAATGGAACCGAGATGATCTGCATGGGTGGGCACACACTCCTGCATGTGCCCGCCCTTCCCACAAGTTGGTTCAGCGACCAGCGCTGGCTCTACCTGGATAGTTCCTGGCAGTTCCTCTTCGCCGACAGTGGAATCTACTGACTACCGTTCGTTTGAAATTCTTGTCTTCGAATAAATAGCTGCCTACTTCCCGCCTTGCTTGCCACCTCCGGCGATTTGCAGGTCGTTATCGACTGAGAAGACCCCGGGTGTCGAATTCGCCTGGATCGCAGCAATATCGGCATCTGCTTTGCTGTCCACAACTCCCGACAGGATCACGTTTCCGTTGTTCACAATAATGTGAATCGCGTGATACCCAATCGGAGGATCGGCCGTGATGCCGCCCGCCGCCCGCGCCACGGATGGCGCCTCCCCAAACCCTGGGGGCGCGCTCGTGTACTTCCGCAGCGTTGGCTGCGAATAGATACGCCGGTATACAGAAACGCGAATGCGATCATCGTTCGGAGACGGCGGTAGCACCTGGATTTGGTTATCTACGCCTTCCACCCCTTCGATCCCCTTCACAACCTTTTCTGCTTCCGACTTCAGCGTTGGCCTCGATGCATATCCCTTCAACACCACCGTCTTGCCCTTGAACGCAAACCGAAGGGAATCGAAAACGCTGTAATCCGAAAGGCTCGTAAGCCTGCCTCGGATCTGCTTGATGATGCTGGCGGCCAACTCAGGTGACCAGGTATTGCTGTTATCTTGCTCGACTGCCGCATTGTTGCTTTGTTCGGCGGGACTGCCGTTCTGCGCAATTGCCCCTGCGGGCATCAGCAGCAGCGCCCCACATAAACTCGCCAGAAATGTCGATTTCTTCACATCTGCTCTCCTTCCCGGAATTTCACTCCAGCTACATCGGATGCACTGCAACAACGAAACGTGCGTTTCCGATCGCCCGCGCCTGGAATTCTATCCAGCGGGCACGCTCCACTCGGCTTAATCAAGATACTGAAGTATTCACTTGACAATTACTGGAGTCCGTCCGATACTGAAGTCACTGCTTCAGTCTTTCCGAAGCTCTACAACCGAAGCAGAACAGGAGGATCAGTCCAATGCCCGAACCAGCCGTCACTCACTCCACCTTTGTCGTCGAGCGCACCTATCCCCAATCGCCTGACCGCGTCTTCGCGTCCTTCGCGCATCCGGCACGCAAGCGCCGCTGGTACGCCGAAGGCGATCACGAAATCCAGGAGTACGATCTCGATTTCCGAGTCGGCGGCAACGAGCGCTTTCGCTACCGCTTCAAAGAAGGCCACCCCATCGCCGGCTCTGAAATTAATAATGAATCCACGTATCACGACATTGTTCCCCAGCACCGCATCGTCTTCACGCAGAAGATGGCGCTCAATGGAAAGCCGGTCTCCATCGCTGTCATCACGCTTGAGTTCCTCGTCTCCAGCAATGGAACGGATCTCATCCTGACCAACCAGGGAACCTTTCTCGACTGGCCAGATGGCGCAAAGATGGTGGAGCATGGCTGGAACAGCCTCCTGGATCGCCTCCGTGCCAATGTTGTCGCCTAAGTCCTGCGCGAAACCGAGATCGCAATGCCAAAGCCGCAACCACAAACCGATCGCCTCTTCCAAGCGCTGGGAGATCCAACCCGCCGAGCCATTCTCGACTTGCTGAGCCGGGGGCCCATCTCCGTCACGCGACTGGCTGAACCCCTTGGCATCACTCTCACCGCGGTCGGCCAGCATCTTCAAATCCTCGAAGACAGCGACCTAGTCCGCACAGAAAAACTCGGCCGCGTCCGCACCTGCAGAATCGAACCCGCAGGCTTCAACCGCCTCGAAAAGTGGATCAAAGACCACCGTACCCACTGGGAACTCAGCCTCGATCGCCTCGGCGACTTGCTCTCCGAAGAAGACAAAAGCTTATAAGCACCAAGTCATAACGAACCGCAAGCCAGGAGGAAAGCCATGTCCAAAAATGTTCCCGTCTCTCGTCGCAAATTCGTCGTTTCCGCCCTCAGCGCCGCCGCGCTCGGCGCAACTCCTCCGCCTGCCTTCAGCGCGCCCGTAAGTCGCGCTGCCGACAGGGAGCCTCAATTGAAGTTGACGCCCTATCTGCTCTTCGATGGCACCTGCGCGGACGCAATGCGCTTCTACCAATCCGTCTTCGGCGGAGAACTCAATGTTTCCAAAGTCAAGGATTCAGTGATGAAGAACCAGATGCCGCCATTCCAGCAGGATAAGGTTCTCAATGCCCGCCTCCAGAGTGCCGGCGTCGAGTTCTCCGCCTCCGACTGGCTTAGGCCAGACGAAGCCCGTGTGCGCGGCAATACTGTCTGCCTCTATCTCCGCGGTGGCACGCGACCTCAGCTCAAAACTCTTTTTGAAAAATTATCCGATGGAGCCCAAGTCACCGATCCGCTCAAAGCTCAGCCATTCGGAACCTACGGCGCACTCAACGACAAATTCGGTGTCCGATGGATGTTCTGGACCAACGAAAAAGGTGCATAGCCGCACGGATTCGAAGCGGTCGACGAGCTACACCGCCCCGCGCATCAACGAGTCCACCACGTCTGCTGCACGGTAGCTGTCTTCTCCCGGCGCTAGAAACGCGGCCACGCGATTGACATCATCCCCCACCGTTACCAGCGGCGGCTCGGCGATCCCGTCTGCGCGTGTCTGCGAATGTCCGATGTTCGCGAGCAACGCATTGCACAGGCATTTCCTTCCGGCGGTATTCTCGATTTGCCCGCCCTTGGAAAAATACGAGGCCTCTGGCTCGGCTGCACATCGGTATGCGATCTTTCCGTCTTCCGTCCAGTAAGCCTCACGCAAATACCCCAGATCGCAGACGCGCGTGCGCGCGGCAGCCACTCCCGGATCGGAGTAGGTTCCGGCAAGCTGAGCCACCTTGAACGGGAATCCCGTGGGCGAGGCCACTGGATCAGTGAAAACTCTCGCCGTACCTTGCGCTGCCTGCGCCACCAGCATCTTTTTCAGATCGTGCCGTAGTCCCGATTCCTCGCTGAACGCAAATGCCGTACCCACCTGCACACCGGCAGCACCCTGCTCGAGGGCTTCGTGCAACTTCTCCGCACTTCCATAACCACCCGCCAGCCAGAACGGCACCCCCAACCGGCGCAGTTCCTCCACATCAACGCGGTCGCGTTCTCCATACACCGGCTGCCCCGAAACATCCAGCGCACCTTTGCCACGCGGGGGAGCATTATGCCCCCCCGCAGTCGGACTCTCGATGATGAAACCGTCGACCTTCCCCGATGCCCGCCGCAACATTGTTGCCGCCAATGTGTTCGACGAGACAATAGCGAGGAATCTCGGCCGTTCCAACGCAGGGAGCGGCCCCTCAGCGTAGTCACTCGGATCAAACCGCATCATCGTATCCGCGGTCGCTGGCGCTCCCGTCACCACCAGTTTGTATTCCCCAGCTTTTCCGGTCGCAAAGTTGTCCAGCACTCCTGGAATATGCAGGGGAATTCCTGCCCCCATCAGCACGTATCCAACACCCGCCAGCATCGCCCCATAAATCGAGGCCAGATGCGGCAATTGCACCTTCTCCAGGAAGTTCACGCCTACCTTGTTCAGATGTCCTTCGCGCGCCAGAAAAACTTCAACGAAGTTACTTACCATCAGTAACTCGATGAGCGTCCGCGGGTCCCGCCTCTGGTGCATCGCAGTCAGCGGATACGCTGTTCCCACAGCCTTTCCGCCCAATTGAAAGTAGACGTTCCAAATTCGCTTCGCCATCTCCGGAAACGGAAACGCATCGAAACCGCGCCTCATGTGCCCGCCGGCGTCCCCATCAGCCAGTCGGCGCACCAGCACCTGGTCGAGCGCGGTCCCCGAAACCACCCCAAGCTGTCCCTGCTTCGAAACAGCCTGCGCGAGTCGCCAGTTCGACACACCGACGCCCATGCCGCCTTGGATGATCTTTGGCATTTGAAACATCGGGTGATTGTTTCACACCCCGAAGCAATTCGTCAGTGACATCTGAACAGGAACTATAGGCTGACAACCAGAAGTTCAAGACCCTTGTCAGTAGCCTTTGCCCCAAGCCGGCGCATTCTCTCTCAGTCTTGTCCCTTGTCCGCTCGTCCCCTGCATTTCAATCCCACGGCGTCTCCTTGAACGCCTGCGCCATTCCGGGATAAAAAGCCAGGTACCCGCAGATGATCAGATTGATGGCTATAGTCAGAAAGAACGAGACCTGCTGCCCCGGCAACATTGGCATAGGCGGTCCCGCTGCCCGGTCCGCCACGTAATTCCCCATCATCTTCGCCGCTGTGGCTCCCGACAAAAACATGACGAACCAACGCGCACGCCAATCCCGGCTGTACCACCGCCACGCCGTCAGTGCATACAATAACGCGCTCACGTAAAACACGCCCTCCGGCGGCATCTGCCTCGGCCACGCATCAAAATTGATCGCAATAAAATTGGCTACCGTGGTATCCGGCGCAAGCCCGACAATCAATGCAAAAACCAGGTTCGCAGCCGACCTGAACACCAGAAGCCAGACAAACAGCCTGATCAGAACCGGCAGCTTAACGGGATCCACCCAGTCGCCCCGATGGGTCGCAGGGCCCTTTTGGTGTGCCTGAGGAACATACGTTTTAATTCCATCCCTCGGCGGCATAGACCATCCCTCAAAGCGCGCGCACCTGTAATCGCAGACGACTACACTCTGCAACTGCCCGATCCCGGACTACTGATCACCGTCTTATAGCTTTTCCCGAAGAAAACTAATCACGTGATCCGCCAGCACCACTCCCACCATTCGCCCCTGCGAATCCACAACTGGCAGCGCATGTAGATTGTACTTGTCGAACATCTCCGCCAACTCGATCTGCTTCATGTCCGCCGGACACGAGAGCACACGTGCTTCAGCTAGCGCGATCAGTTTCGTCTCTGGCTCTGCTACCACCAGCCGGGCCAGCGGAACCGCACCGCGTAGTGCACGCTTCTCGTCCAGAAGATAAATCTCGGTTACCGCTTCGATATCCCCGTCATAGCTGCGCAATGCCGCACCCACCTGCGAAACCGTCGCATCTGTCCCCAGGTAAACGAAGTCCGTCGTCATTGCGCCGGCCGCAGAATTCTCATCGAACTCAAGGAGTTCTGCCACCTCCTGCCGCTCTTCCGGCTCCATCTCTTCCAGGATCGCGTCAGATCTGTCTTCGGGAAGCTCGGCCAGAAGATCCGCCGCTGCACCTGGGTCCATTTCCTCGACTATGTCAGCAATCCTCTCCTCATCCAGCTTTTCCAGAAGCGAAACCTGCAGCTTCGGGTCGACCTCCTCCAGCGTCTCCGCCGCGACTTCTTCATCCAACGACGTAAACACGGCATCGCGCTCCGCCGGACTCAAATCCTCCAGGATCTCCGCCAGATCCGACGGGTGCATCTTAGCCAGGCGCTCATATTCAATGCGCAGTTTCACACGCCGCGCCGGATCGACCTCGATCATGTCCACGAACTGCCACGGTATTCCGCGATCCTTGAATCGCCTCGAAAGCTGATCCAGCTTTGCTTTCGGCAGAATTCCCTTAAAAACCCGCCTGAATGCTCCGCGCAGCCCGACTTCAACCTCTGCCACTCGCAGCAGGTGCGCCGACCCATCGCCCATCCATTCCAGGTCGACATCATTGACGCGAACGACTTTGCGTCCGTGAATATCGATGATCTGCCGGTCAATTAGGTCCTGCTGCAGATAGATGAAATGCCCCTGCTCCCGGAGCGGAGTGATGGCCAGCGTGGACAACACTTGCAAGGTCCCAGCCGCAGTCTCCCGAACCTCCTGCGATGGCACAAGAGACAGACCGGTGCGTGTCTTCAGAACGAGTCCGGCCACCTTGCCCGCATCCGGACCAATAGCCACCGCGATGTCTTTCAGCTTGCCGCACACATTTCCCTGCGGGTCCATTACTGGCGTCCCCAGCAACGCCGTGAGACTCACGCGGGATGTCGTGCGCTGGTTCATACGTCGAGTGTACTGCGCCTCTATACGAGGAACATGGTCGCACCCCAAGAATCGGATGGTAACTGTGATCGTCTACCGGGTCGCCTTACTCGCTAACCATCCTCGCTCGATCAGTTTCTGTGAGAGTCCGAGTATCACCGCAATCACCTGCTTCTCCTCCGCCAGATTCTCCGCCAGAGCATCGTAGAATTCGAACGAGGTGAGTCCGGCCAATCCCGCTGCCCTTTCCTTCGCCCCATCGGTAAGGCTCAAGCGGCTAACGATACACATCGCCGCCCTCAATCTTTGACTGTTTCGATCAGCAATCACCGCTCCGAATTCAGGATCGAAAGCGCCGAGTCCGTGGATGCGGCGGATCAGCAGGCGATTGCTTTCCCAAAACTCGCAAAATACCTGCACATATCCTTGGAGCATCGCCTTAGGTGACCGCAACATCATTACACCCCGCATCCTTCCCATCCCTCCGTCCAATGCGATCACATCAAAGAGTGCTTCGAGCACAGCCGCTTTATTCCCGAACAGATTGTGGACTGTTTGCCGAGTCACCCCACTCTGCGCGGCAAGCGATCCCATGGTCCACTGCCTATATCCATTGATTTCCAGTTGCTCACGCGCCACACGCAGAATCGCTGCTCTGCTCTGCTCCATCTGCTCGGCGCGTTTACCTAACCCATATGGACGCCTCGATATGGACGCGTTTTCTTTCTTCACGGCTCGAGTCTACGTTTTAGATTTTGGTTTGACAACCTGTAAATCGAATGCATACGATCGCCAAATGATCGAGAACAACATCCATTCGAGTGAATCAAGTCGACCGCCGACCCCTCGCAAGGGAATCGACCAGGGACCGCTCTTCTTCTCGATCCGATTTCCCCTCTGGCTGAAGGTCGGATTCGGCGCATGTATGTTCATCGCGATTGCCGTCGTTGTGCGCCGCGCCATCGCTCTGCTCCGGCCCTCTACCGGAATCGCCCCGCCTCAACTGGCCGATCTCGATCGCTGGTTCGCCTCGCACTCCGTGCTCACCTGGATTCACATCCTATGCGCCCTCGCCTTTGTCCTGGTCCTGCCATTCCTGTTCAGAGCGCGAATGGTTCCGTCGGCATTGCTCCGGGCTTTCTTCTTCCTTGGCATCATCACCGGCATCACAGCTTACGGAATGAGTCGATATGCCGTGGGAGGATGGACTGAACGTTCGGCCGTCTTCTTTTTCGATTCGCTGTTCCTCTTCTCGCTCGCGAAAGTGTGGCAATTCTCGAAGCAGCCTGCCAGACTCTTTCAACAGAGACTTTGGATGATACGTGCAACTGCAATCCTGCTGGGCATCGCGACTACTCGGCCGGTAATGGGATTCTTCTTTGCAACGCAGCGCCTCAGCCACCTCACGCCGAGCCAATTCTTCGGCATAGCCTTCTGGATCGGTTTTTCAATCAACACAATCGTTATCGAATTCTGGGTGCGGAAAGTTACCGGCCAAACGGTTCGCGCCTGAATACGATCGTTCCGTGCTTGTTTTCACCACACAAAAGTCAATTGATTCTCAATTTGACTCTGCTCCTGCAAGATGATCTGCCAAAAAAGTCGACAACATTGACCCAGCGCAAATTCTTGCCTCTAACACTCTTCTCCATTCAACAATTCAGGCACCCAAGATTCCTGAACCCGCGCCCAACTCAAACCAATCCTTGACACAAGCAGCTTCAGCAATGAAACTGCCTGCTATAGCGTCTTTTTCCACAACTCATAAAGACGTAATACTTCCTCTCGCGGTAAGGCGTTGGGCTTTGCCATTCCCGGTAGAGGCGGAGACGAAGCCGGTGACCAATCCGAAGGCCGGAAAATTGAGCTTTTCGCTGCCCTCCACGATGGAGAGCGTGAGCGAAGTTGAAGCTGCCGCAGAGAAGTTGGCTGAGGAAGCGGGTATTGACGAAGATGAGCGCTTCCGCATCACCATGGCTGTCCGCGAAGCCGCCGTTAATGCCGTCCTTCACGGTAATGACTATGACCCCGCCAAACAGGTGACAGCAAGCTTCGAGAACAACGGCAAATCCCTCATCTTCACCATTGCGGATCAGGGAAAGGGCGTTGACTGGGAACACCTTCCCGATCCTCTTGCCCCCGAGAACCTTCTCCGCGGCACCGGCCGCGGCATCTTCCTCATCCGCTCCTTCATGGATGAGGTCCACTTCCGCCAACTCCAACCCGGCACCGAACTCACCCTCATCAAACACCTCACTCCGGCCCAAGAACAGACTTAAGGCATCTCCAAACTCTGTAAGTCGTGGATCGCCGAGGAACCGATCCACAGAACTCCTTCAGCTTTGAAGGCTTGCAGAGCGGCGCAAGATGCTATAACTTGTATGACTCACAAAGGAGGAAATTTCCGTGGCACTTACTATCGCTTCCCGTGAATTGGACGGAGTCACTGTCCTGGACCTTAGCGGGCGGATCACCCTCGGCGAGGGGAGTGTGCAGCTGCGGGAGGCCATTCGTGACCTGATCAGCAAGGGCTCGAAGAGCATCCTGCTCAACCTCGGCGACGTGAACTACATCGACAGCTCCGGCCTTGGCGAACTCGTCGGCGCCTACACCACCGCCAAAAACCAGGGCGCCAGTCTCAAGCTCCTCAACCTCACCAAGAAGGTCAAGGACGTCCTCCAACTCACCAAGCTCTACACCGTTTTCGACATTTACGACGACGAAGCCAGCGCCATCGCCTCCTACAAGTAGTAGCCGGCCGCGCACCTCTCCCAGGTGAGTCGCTTCATCCATTTCGAAACAAAGGGCCAATCCCAATAACGGATGGCCCTTTTGTTTTGTCCCAAATCGCCTCTCAGACAGCCACCGCAAACCTGTGCGGGTTCACCCAAGTGTCTGCGGGTTGTGTGCCGTTCCGTCAAAGTTTGAAGTGGTCTTGTAAAGCTCGAACTTCCCTTCCTGTGCCGCCGCACTCGTCCGGTCCAGCAGACTGGCCACCTCGGTCGCGTTCATAGGCTTGAACGTCCGGGCGGCTTGCAGCGCCTGGTCCAGGATTTGTTGACTGTCAATGCCCGTGATCTGCACCGCAATCGGTAGATTGAGGCAATAGTGCAGCGCTTCGATCGGCTTCACCGTATTGCTGTCTAGTATGTGGTGATCACCGAAACATTTCATGCCCAGCGGCGCGATCCCCTCGCGATTCAGTACCGGCACGACCTGCTGCGCGAAGCTGCGGAAATGTGCGTCCATAACATTCAGCGGCATCTGCACCGCGTCGAAATGGAAGTTATGTCTCCGCGCCACCTCCAGCATACGCAAGTGCACATAAGGATCCTTGTGACCTGTAAACCCCACAAATCGAACTTTTCCCGCCTTCTTCGCCGCCATCATCGCCTCCATCCCCCCTCCCTCGGCAAAGATGCGGTCCGGATCCTCTAGCCGGATCACTTCGTGGAACTGCATCAGGTCTACGTGATCTGTTTGCAATCTCTGCAGAGACTCGTTGATCTGCTGCGCCGCGGCTGCCTTCGTCCGGCCATCGATCTTCGTCATCAGCAGCGTTTTGTTCCTGTAGCCATTTTGCAGCGCCTTTCCCATCCTCAACTCACTCTGGCCATCGTTGTAGTCCCAGCAGTTGTCCAGAAAGGTGATGCCGCTGTCGATTGCCTGGCGGATCAGGCGAATCGCTTCCTGCTCCTGAATCGATGCTTTGCCAATGTGGTAACCGCCAAGCCCAATGGCCGAAACGCGCTCTCCCGTCCGCCCCAGGGTCCGATAGATCATGCCTCCGCTACTAGTGGCTTCGCCTTGCGCCTCGGCGGCAATCAACTGCCCCACCGCCGCTGCACCTGCTACCGTTCCGGCAGTCTTCACAAAGTCTCTTCGGTTTAAATCCGCCATTGCACACTCCCGCCATTCCTCGCTTGGATGGCGATGAGGTGCGAGAAGGTGCCGCAGAGTTGGACTTTCAGGAACTCGAATGGGCCCTGTAGGCCGAGGCCAACCCCGTCAGCCTTCCACCGAGACGCTACTGGCTGCTGGCTACAAGCTCGTCTTCGCCCATGACCGGATACTGAACACATACACCCCGATGCAAAACAGGTTCGCCGGAATAAACCCCAGTTGCCCCGTTCGCAATCCGATCACGCAGATAATGCCGCTATTGACGCCCGCGACAGCCAGTCCGGTCCATCGCTTCCGCCCAACCAGAACTGTAGAGAGAACCGTAAGACAACACGACAAATAATCTAACCGGAACACAGCGGACCACCAGCCCCCGGAAACTCATTCGAGAGACACTCCCACTTTGCCTGAACTCCGCCGTGCTTTCGGTGATTTATCGCACTCGCTCCATACCCAAGGTACTGGGCCCTCACCTGTGAAATAAGGAGCCCCAGATCTCGATTCTGAGACCTGGGCATGATAGCTCAACGGTTGAGAGCTTACGGCCGACTCAGAATTTCACGCTCGGCACTTGCTGCGCCGCTGGACTCGCCTTGAAATACGCATCATTCGTGTGATAACCGGCCATCCCCGCCCAGATGCTGTTCGGGAACTGCTGGATGAACGTGTTGTAGTCCTGGATCGCCTGGTTGTAATGCCGCCGCGCCACGCTGATTCGGTTCTCTGTTCCAGCCAGCTCATCCTGCAGCCGCATAAACTGCTCGCTCGAACGAAGATTGGGATAGTTCTCCGTCAGCAGCAGCAGCCGTCCCAGAGCGCCATCCAACTGATTGTTCGCCGCTATCTTCGACTGCGGTGTCTGCGCATTCAGCATGCCTGCCCGCGCGTTCGCGATGTCGGCATATACCGAGTTCTCTTCCTTCGTGAAACCCTTCACGGTCTCCACGAGGTTGGGAATCAGGTCAGCCCGCCGCTCCAGTTGCACATCCACCTCAGACCAGGTCGACTTCACCGTCTGATCCTTGGCCACCATCTGGTTCTTTGCGCTCACATAACTCCCACCCACCAGTAGCAAAGCCACAATAATTACGCCGACTATTCCCAACCCAACCCATTTGCCCATAAGCTCGTCTCTCCTTGATGTTCCAGATAAGTGGTCCTATTCCCTACGTCTCTTGTCCCGAGTCCCTCGTTATTTACTCGTCCCTACGTCCCAGTTCCTCGCTTTTACTCCCCAATCCCTGTTCCCGACTGCCTCGTTCCCTTGTCTGCCATTTTCACCAGCTTCCGCCGGCCCCACCACCGCCGAAGTCGCCGCCTCCAAACCCGCCAAAACCGCCTCCGCCTGAGTCGCCGCCTCCTCCGCCACCCCAGCCGCCTCCCCCAATAAATGGGCCCGGCCCCCCGGTGTATCGCCGCCCGCCCAATGCGCTTCGGAACAGGCCCAGCCAGAACAAGATGCGGAAAAGTCCGAATCCACCAAACATCATGAAAAGAATAATGAACAGGATGATCGCCCCAGCGGGTGATCCATGCTGCTGCCCTTGCCGCACGGGAGGCGGATTAGGTAGATGATCGGTCAGAGTCACGTGCGCGTCATCCGCAATTACCTTGGCCAATTGCCCTACCGCACCGAGAATCGCCCCATCGTAATCCTTTGCGCGGAGATGCGGAACCATCGACCGTCCAACATCGCCAACCCTCGCATCGTTCAGGATCCCTTCGAGCCCGTAGCCAACGTCAATCCGGTATTTGTGATCGTCCACGGCGAGCAACACCAGCAGCCCACGGTCCGACCCCTTTTTGCCCATGTGCCACTTGTCTTCCAGTTCGTTGGCCCAGCCCGCCGCATCCTCACCGTCCAGATTCCGTACGGTGACCACCGCAACCTGCGCATTTGCTTGCGAGTGATCCAACTCTCCGCAAATGCGGTCCAGCTTCGCCACTGTGTCGGCAGAAAGTACGTGTGCAAAATCATTTACATAGTCGGTAGGCTTGGGAAGCTGACTAACCTGCTCGGCCAGCAGACCCTGGAGTGGAAGAAAAACAAGCGCCGCCAGTATGAACCGGCAGATCAGCATTGCACTGCGGTGAAATCCTTTCATCGCACTCCATTGTACGTATCTACCCACCTCGCAGTTCCCAGAACACGAACGCTTACAAAGCGCTCCCAGGCAATTCGTATTCACCAAACCGGATCAGCTCTCGATTTCTCGATCGGCTCAAACCTTTGGTCTTGCAAACTCTTCTAGACGACCTGCATCCAACTTCATTAGGCTTCCCGCACCTACAATTTGGTGTTTTGTGGCCCTGAATCCCAGACTGGAACTTCGAGTGATCCTTCGTTCTACCCTGTCCCCGGGACCGCTTCTAACGCTCCCCCAATTTCCACGGCGCAGCGCCAACTTCAGGAGCTATCCACATGCCTCCTGAACTCAACGAATCCTCCACCACGCCAAGAAGGCAGCCTCTGGAGGTCGGCGAGACTCCCACTGCGCCCCCAGATCCCCGGCATCATCTCGCCGCCCTGGTGGATTGCTCCGACGATCCCATCATCAGCAAAAGGCTCGACGGCACCATCATTAGCTGGAACCCCGCCGCTACCCGCGTCTTCGGCTATCTGCCCCAGGAGATCATCGGAAAGTCGATCCTGACCCTCATTCCCCCGGAACTCCAGCACGAAGAACTCGAGATACTGCGCAAACTCCGCACCGGAGAACGCATCCAGCGCTTCGAAACCGTGCGCATGCGCAAAAGCGGCGAGCGGTTTCCCATCTCCGTCACCATCTCCCCCATCCGGGATGAATCCGGCCAGATCGTCGCCGCCTCAAAGATTGCTCACGATATCTCCGAACGCCACAGGACCGAAGAAGGCCTGTTGCGGCTCGCCGCCATAGTTGACTCCGCTGACGACGCCATTATCAGCAAAACCCTGAATGGCATCGTCACCAGTTGGAACAAGGCGGCAGAGAAGATGTTCGGCTACACCGCCGAAGAAATGATCGGACAATCCATTCTTCGCCTCATCCCCGAAGAGCTCCAATACGAAGAGGACGAGATTCTCTGCAAGCTTCGTGCCTCCGAACGCATCGACCACTACGAGACCACACGCAAAAAGAAGAACGGGGAACAGTTCCACGTGTCGGTCACCATCTCACCCATAATAGACGCGACCGGGAAAGTCATCGGTGCATCAAAAATCGCTCGCGACATTTCTGACAAGAAGCGCGTTGAGCAACTGCTCATCCAGTCTGAAAAGCTTGCTGCAACCGGCCGCATGGCCGCCGCTATCGCTCACGAGATCAACAATCCCCTCGAGTCACTCATTAACATCATTTTCCTGGCCCGCCAGCACTCCAGCCCTGAAAGCCGCGTTTATCAACTTCTCATCACCGCAGAGCAAGAACTTGAGCGCGTATCCCACATTGCTCGCCAGACCCTCGGCTATTACAAAGACACTGGCGCGCCCACAAGCGTTCACATCCACGAGCTCGTTCAGAACGTGCTCTCCGTCTACAACTCCAAAATGCTCTCCGCTGACATCGCGGTCGACTCCCGCTTCAACGACCTGCAGAAGATCAGTGTTAGCAGAGGCGAGATGCTCCAGGTATTCTCAAACGTCGTCGCCAACGCTATCGATTCCATGAAGCAGGGCGGAACACTTACCGTCACTACGCGCAACGTGCTGGCAGAGCCCGAGGACGGCATAGAAATAGTCGTTCGCGACACCGGTATCGGCATCGAGCAGTGCAATCTGCCTCGTGTATTTGAGCCCTTCTTCACCACCAAAGGAATCCTCGGCACCGGCATCGGGCTCTGGGTCGCCAAGCAGCTCGTCACGCGCCGCGGCGGACAGATCACGATCGCCAGCGGCACAACTCCTCTGGATTCTGGCACGACCGTGACAATCTTTCTTCCACTTGCTTATCCGCCATCTTTTTCTCAGGGCGACCTCAATGAACGTCTCTGATCCCGTACCCAACCTGTTTGCCGGAATCAGTCGCTTCTACGCTGCTGATGAGCCCGCAGAATCTCCCACCGACTCTACCTGGAAGCTATCCGATTCTGGTAAACAGCAGGCAGCACGATCCAAGGTCCTCGTAGTCGACGATCAGCGCCTCATTGCCGATACGCTCGCAGAAATCCTCTCCAACGCCGGCTTCGAGGCGGTTGCTGCCTACGACGGTTTCGATGCACTCGACAAGGCCTCGCGCTTTTTGCCTCACTGGATCATCACAGACGTGCTCATGCCTCGTATGAACGGCGTCGAACTCGCCATAGCCCTGCGCAAAAACTATCCAGCCAGCTCAATTCTGCTCTTCTCGGGACAGGCCGGCATTTCAGAAATTCTCCAGAGCGGCGTAAGCCAGGGCTATCAATTCGAACTCATCGCCAAACCCGTCCACCCGATGCGGCTCATCGAACGGCTCAAGGAAAACTAAAAAGATAACTGCGTCACGGTCGAGCACTTTACCCACTACTCCCGATTCTCGAGAACTTGGGAAAGAGCATGACTTACGTCGTGCCGAAAGTGAGCCAAAAGATCAAGGGCTCCAGCCCCTGAGGGATATTTCTACTCGACCCGGAGATTTATGCCATCAGTTCGAGTCTCCATCCGCTCAGCTCCCATACACCGGCACTGATGCCCCATGCACCACTCTTGCTTCTTCGCTGGCCAGGAATAGCACCACCTTGGCAATGTCCTCGGGCTTCGGCCACTTCGCAAAATCCGCATCCGGCATTGCTTTCCGGTTAGCATCCGTATCGATAATGCTCGGCAGAATCGAATTGACACGCACCCCCGTTCCCTTCAAGTCTTCCGCCAATGAATCCATCATGGCAACCGCAGCAGCTTTCGACGCAGCATAAGCTGACGCTCCTCCACCATGATCCACAGCCGCTTTGGCCGCCACATTCACGAGCGCACCCGACTTTTGTTTCAGCATTACCGCAGCTGCCGCCCGCCCCAGCGCATATCCAGAACGTAGGTTCAACGCAAGCATCTTCTCGAACGTCTTCGTCTCCAGTTCCCATAGCTTGATGCCGCCTGCATAGCCTCCCACCGTATTCACCACGACATCCAGACGTCCGTGTCGCTCCACGATCGCATCCACCAACCCTCTCACTGCCGCCTCATCAGTCACATCCACCACATGACCTGCCAAGGAAGCATCATGCTCACCCGCTGCCTGCCGCAAGCTCCCAAACTCAGCACCCGAGCGATACGTCACCGCGACCTCTGCGCCTTCGCCCAGAAAGGCAAGGCTCACCGCGCGTCCCAGCCCACCCGTTCCTCCCGCCACCAGCACAATCTTGCCTTCGAAGCTCACGTTCATTGCACACACCTCATCTATCTGCTTTATACATGTACAAGTCACTCAATCTCTCCAACCAGCCTCTCCCGCAATCCCTAGTTCCTTTTTCCTAATTCTTAATCCCCCCTTCTCTCTCCCTGCCCGTGCCTCCCCGTCTTCTACACTGAAAAAGCCATGACAGACCGCCCTCTCCCCAACGCTCCCATCGCTCGCAAAGATCACCGTCAGACCACCATCCACGGCGTCACACTCACCGACGACTACGCCTGGCTCCGAGACAAGGACTCGCCCGAGGTCACTGAATATCTCACCGCCGAAAACACCTACGCTGAAGCCCTCACCTCCGATCTCGCTCCACTCCGCGACGAACTCTACAACGAGATGCTCAGCCACATCAAGCAGACCGACGAGTCCGCTCCATACCGCGAAGGCGATTGGTGGTATTACGTTCGCACCGAAGAGGGAAAGCAGTATTCCATCTTCTGCAGAAAGCGCGGATCAACCACGTCCCCTGAAGGTCCGGAAGAAATCATCCTCGACGGCAATCAACTCGCCGAGGGTCAAGCCTTCTTCGCCATCGGTGCCACCGACATCTCCGACGATGGCCGCTGGCTCGCCTACACCACCGACGTCACCGGCTTCCGCCAGTATGCCTTGCATATCAAGGACCTTCAAACCGGCGAAACTCTTCCCGACCCTTCGCACCCCGGCCCGCAGGAACGCGTCGGCTCTCTCACCTGGACCTCCAATAACAAGATCCTCTTTTACACGGTCGAAGACGAAGAGCAGAAGCGCCAGTTTCAGCTTTATCGGCATACGCTCCACGCCCCCTACACCGAAGACGTACTCGTCTACCAGGATGATGACGAGCGGTTCAACATCGGTGTTGGCCGCACGCGCGATGGCAAGTTTCTCGTTCTCGAATCCGCAAGCCATACCACCACCGAGTGCCTCATCCTCGCCGCCGATAATCCCACTGGCAACTTCACCGTCATTGCTCCTCGTGAAGACGAACATGAATACTACGTCGATCATCGCAATGGTGAGTGGTTCATTCGCACCAACGATCGCGGCCGCAACTTCCGACTGGTCACCGCTCCCGTCGATTCGCCCTCACGCGGAAACTGGACCGAGCGCATGCCTCACCGCGATGCCATCATGCTCGAAGACGTCGACCTGTTCGCCAACTTCTTTGTTGCCTGCGAACGCGAAGACGGGCTACCCCGCCTGCGGCTCTGGCAATTCCAGGATGAAACTGACGAGGCCAATCCAGCGGGCGAAATCGCCTTCCCCGAGCCCGCCTACAACGCCTCGCCCGGCATCAACCGCATCTGGGAAACAACGCTCTTCCGCTATGGATATCAGTCACTCGTCACGCCCGGCTCCGTCTTCGAGTACGACCTCGAATCTCGCGAATCCACGCTGCTCAAGCAGCAGGAAGTTCCCGGCGGATTCGATCGCACTCTCTATGCCAGCGAGCGCATCCACGCCACGGCACCCGATGGCGCACAGGTTCCCATCTCTATCGTCTACCGGCGCGACAAGTTCGATAGAAACGCGAGTTCACCACTCTACGTATACGGCTACGGCTCCTATGGCTATTCACTCCCGCTCGGCTTCAACTCCAACCGTCTCGCCCTTCTGGATCGCGGCATTGTCATGGCCTATGCGCACATTCGCGGCGGCGGAGATCTCGGCAAGCCGTGGCACGATGCCGGAAAAATGCTCGTCAAACGCAACACCTTCACAGACTTCATCGCCGCCGTCGAACACCTCACAGCCAGCAGCTACTGTGACCCCAAGCGCATAGCCATCGAAGGCGGCTCCGCAGGTGGCCTCCTGATGGGCGCAGTCAGCAATCTCCGCCCCGACCTCTTCCGCGTTGTCCTCTCGCACGTGCCGTTCGTCGATGTGATGAACACGATGCTCGACGCCTCCCTCCCGCTCACCGTCCCCGAGTACGAAGAGTGGGGCGATCCCAATCGCGAAGAATATTTCCGCTACATGCTCAGCTACTCGCCTTACGAGAACCTCAAACCCGCGGCCTATCCAGCCATGCTCGTCAAGACCTCGCTCAACGACAGTCAGGTTATGTACTGGGAACCCGCCAAATACGTCGCCAAACTCCGCACCCTGAAGACCGATTCGAACCCGCTTCTCCTCGTCACCAATATGGAAGCCGGACACGGCGGCGCCAGCGGCCGCTACGACTACCTCAAGGAGATCGCCTTCGACTACGCCTTCCTACTCCGCCAACTTCACGTCATCTGAACTGGCACAGGGCCGCTCAACGCGACTCCTCGCGATGAGCGGGTTCTACATATGTGTTTTCTCTTAAGCTGCTAAAAGATTAAGCGCAGGAAAACGCTTCCCCCGCATGAACAAATCAGAGTGCGAAGAGCCGCGACGCATGCGCCCACAATCCCAACCCCGGATTCGCAATAAAGAACACCTCTTCCCCCTCCACCGTGTTCCATCCATGCGACAACGTATCCGGGTTGTAGCGCGCCATCATGGTGTCCAGTTCGCCATAGCCGAAACCGACACCCTCAATCTCCTCACGCATCAACTCTCCGGGGCACCACGTAATCTTGAACCGCCCCTCTGATGATCCATGAATCAGGTGTGCCGCAGCGCCCAGCTCCGCAGCCAGATCTTCGTTCTCCTCCACTGCCTTCAGCGTTGCCGGTGTCCCGTGATATCCGTATTTCCTGATCAGCCCATCGATCGTTTTGTCTTCGCCAAACTCGCGCACCGCCGGAGCCAGCACGACCAGTTCAGCGCCATCTGATAACGCCATCCGCGTGCGATACACGGCCTTGTTCCCCAGCCATGTTGAATGAAACTCTCGTGGATCGAGAAACACTACCGCTTTCCTGATTGGCTTCTCCACCATCTCGAAGTTCACCTTCACGCTCAACTCCGCCGCGCGATGGAAGCACTCCACATCATCTCCAATAAACAGGCCTCTCACCGCCAGCTCGCCATCAACTGCACGTCCCACCACCGTCTGGACATACACAATCGGCAGGTCGCGCAGAAACTTATCCGATGCATAGTTCAGAACGGCGCGCACCGGATTTTCCGCGCGCCCCATGATCCGCTCCATCCCATACACCGCGCCGAGATAATGGCTGCGGTTAATCCCCATGCGCCCGCCGGTGCCAACCAGAATGTTCTTGTTGTAGTTCGCCATTCCAATCACTTCGTGCGGCACCACCTGCCCAATCGAAAGGATCAGATCGAACTCACCGCCGCAGATCAACCGGTTAACCTGCGCCGGCCACGCAAAATTCAGCTTGCCTTCTGACACCTCGTGGATGAACTCCGCCGGCACCTCTCCAAGTGTCTCTATATCCGACCGCCAGTTGTGCACCTTGAAAAGCTCGTGCGGTATTCCAGGAAACATGTGATCCATCTGCTTCCCGGTCATCGCTGCGTGCGTTCCCAGCGCCGGCAGCACGGCTTTGAGCCGCTCCCCCAGGATCTCGCGCGCCGCGCACGTCAGGACCCCAGCCTTGGAATGCAATCGCGTCATATCCGGAGGCACAGCCAGCACGCGCTCGCGCCGACCGAGCTGTCCAAGTGCCTCCCGCAGCAGTTCCGTCATCTCCTGCGCGCTTATTTCCCGGTCAACACCGCCTACTCCGCAATACAAGGCCATGCCCACCACTCTAAACCCTCGCCGTCTCGGGAGCCCTCCTGGCCCCGGCCAACCGCTTCGAAACGGGATCTCGCCGAACAATCCCCAAAAACCCTCTTGTCCCACACCTCGCTTGGTCGGGTAAAATCCCTCTCACCCGGACAACAACCGATGAGCCAAGCGTCTTCGGTGAAGTTCCGGGCTTCCCCCGATCACTTCAGGAGCTGATGCATGGAGATTGTTTCCGTTGGGCCCGATTGGGCGCAGAAAGTCGTTTGCGGAAGCTGCCGCACCACCATGAATATCGGCCAGTCCGACCTCGGCTGGTTCAAAAAGACAACGTGGGATAAGGGTTACCTCGGCTTCCGCTGCGGCCACTGCCGAACAGTCATCCTCTTCGACAACTCCCTCGCCGATGGCAAGAACCGCGAATGGGTCTTTGCGGAGTGTGATTACCCGCCCATCCACGTCGGTCAAGCGTTGCGAAACAAGAAAGTCGAACCCATCTGACCTGCCCGCACTCAATGAATAAGTCAAGCCGGGATTTCTCCCAGTTGGCATCACCAACGCAAAGTGCCATGCTAGTGGTGGAGTCTATCCTCGTGCCTGATCCCAATCCCATCCTCCTCCTTCACTCCCTTCGCGTCACCCTGGATTCCCTCAATCGCCTCCCCGAGCTGGACCAGCGCTACTGCAGCATTCAAAAACTACGGAATGCACTTCAGAACGAGATTGAAGAGCTCAAGCCTGAAGTCGAACTAGCTGTCCAGCACATGCCCGAGCCTTCCGTAGGAGTGCCCGCCTAAACCGGCTCATTGCCCAACTTCCCCGCCCGACACCCTGAGACTTTTCGACAGGACTCGCCGTAATCCCGGGGTTCTTCCCAGTTGAACGTACTTACATTTTCCTCCACTCTTGTGGCGCTCACTTGGGAGGGGCTTCATGCTCAACTGTCTGTACTGCGAGCGAGGTGATCGCTCGGTGGAAATCTTCGGATTCTTTGTTCACAAACTCTCTGATCGCTGGATTTCATGCCCCGTAAAGAATCCCACGACTCCGTTCGAAAGTGACGTCATTGCCGCCCGGGAAAAAGATCTGAATAGCACGCCACAGCACGGCGGCGTCTCTAGAATCCAGGAACCTCATCCCGGATACAGGTAACTCAAACCGTTGACATGATTAATCAACAGGCTCAACACTTCCTACCCCGATGAAAACGCCCTCTCGTCCAATCCCGGACAACTGGTCGCTCTCCGCTTTTTGATGACTCCACCTCACGAACACGTCGCTTGAGCAGACTCTTGAGAGCAATGAGATCCGGGTTATCCGCAGACAAACCGGACCCTTTCTCAACACTTTCAAGCACACTCTTTACTGTATTTTTGAACTCCTTCGAAGACTGGGCCCGCATATTTAAACTCCATGGCGAGCTTGGATGCACATATCTTTGTACGTGGAGCACACTGCCCCCTCGAATATCGGGCGAGCTTCCCGACTTCCTACTTGGCTACAGTGAGACCACCAGCCAAAGTGAGTTAAGAGCTGAGAATTGAGCTGATACCACGATTTTGAGGTGACAAGTCATTTCCGACTTGATCAAGCGCCGCCTGACCATACCACAGCGTCCGACTGCGTCCAATGGGAGCCTCACAGAGGTGCCACAGCGCAGTTCGCCGTACGCGCATTATTTGGTGGGCAGCGAGGGACTCGAACCCCCGACTTCCTGCTTGTAAGGCAGGCGCTCTAACCAACTGAGCTAGCCGCCCACTCGGGTGGGAGCCCGTTGACGGGCCTTTTTCCATCATACCAGCCAGCGGAATCCTCCCGCATCGCGCCGCAAGTACTCCATCTGCCACATAGCAAACCGTTTTTCTGGCTGAAAATTGATAAGCTATCCCCGTGCCCCGCCTCATCGTCAATGCCGACGATTTCGGGATGGCCCCCGGAGTCAACCGTGCCATCCTCGAGTTGCACGCTGCCGAGGTACTCACGAGCACCACTCTAATGGCGCGGGCTCGAGCCACAGAAGAAGCTGTCAACATGGCCCTGGCCATGCCTTCCCTCGGTGTCGGATGTCACGTCGTTCTCATCAACGGCCTCCCCGCCTCCAACCCGTCCAGCATCCCGTCACTTATCGATCGCAGTACCGGCACGCTCTATCCATCCCTCGGCGCATTTCTCAAGCGCCTCTACACAGCCCGCGTACGCGGTGCCGAGATCGAAATCGAAGTCGCCGCCCAGATCGCCCTTCTTCAGAGCTATGGCCTGCGCCTCACCCATATCGACACGCACAAGCATCTGCACATGTTCCCGCATGTTCTGCGCCCTGTTCTCCGCGCCGCCAGAGCAGCGGGAATCCGCATGGTTCGCAATCCCTTCGAGCCTCTCTGGAGCATCAACGCCACCAGATACGCTCCCGAAACTCGCCGCGCTCAGGTCCTTCTTCTCGGCCGTCTCCAATCCCGCTTCCGCCGTATCGTCCAAGACGAAGGATTCCTCACTACCGATGGTGCCATCGGGGTCCTCGCCACCGGCACCCTCGAAATCTCCGTCGTTCACTCGCTCATCTCCGCCATGCCTGAAGGCACCTTCGAATTCGTATCTCACCCCGGTTATCGGGATGAAGTTCTTGCCCGCGCCAATACTCGATTACTCGAGTCCCGCGAAATTGAACGCAACGCCCTCGTCGCCATCAAGGGCTATTCCGGAATTGACCTCATCTCTTTTGGCGACCTCCAACAGCCCGCCTCGCATCGACCTGTCAGCTGATCCTGTGCATGGTCACCTTTAATGCGAATGAATGTCCAGATTGCCATCTGATGAAGCAGTCAAACTGAGCGCATTTTTCGTGATTCTGCCATACGCGGTGCTCGTAGATCCGGCAATCCAGCAGAGACTCACCACGCCTCACGGTTCGGCAACTTAGACTTTTGTGCGCTCGGGGCCCAATTCCGATATCGAATCGCGCGCCGGGATAGAAGTTGTATCTGAGAAGTCCCGATTCTCAATCCTGGTCGCAGAATCCGAATTAAAAATTGTGTACTTCGAACCGAGCTTAGTTCGAGATTGTTCTAAACTTTCTCAGTGACGAATTGGAACGCGTATTTCGCGAAAACGAGAGGAATCGCTGTGAGCGTTGAGCCCACTTACCTTGAGACGAGATCATCACCGGACACCTCGCAGTATTTTTGGGCCTACCGCGTGGTAATCGAGAATCAGGGAGCGGAAACGGTGCAACTTCTCAGTCGGCACTGGATGATCACCAATGCGCGAGGCGAATTGACTGAAGTCAAAGGACCTGGAGTAGTTGGGGAGCAACCAACTCTCAGGCCGGGAGAGAGCTTTGAATACACCAGTGGTGCGCCTCTCGATACACCTTCGGGCATGATGGGGGGCGCTTACCTGATGGAGACTGTTGGCGGTGAGCGTTTTGATATTGAGATTCCGACTTTTTCCCTGGACAGCCCAAATCAAAGGCGCTTGCCAAATTGAATGATATGTGCGCGACATGGTGACGGTGCAGACATATGGATGACCGCGCATCGGAATCCCGAACAGTTCGCCCCCCGGCAAAGAACTCCACCCTACGGTGCTGAATTCAACAGATCTACCGAAGGGAGTAACTATGGGAAAGCTTAAAGGAATAGTCGCGTCATCACCGGCGGCGCTTCCGGCTCGGCAAGATCACCGCCGATCACATTGACGAAATCTTTGACACCAATGTGAAGGGTACAATCTTCACGGTCCAGAGAGCGCTGCCGCTATTGGCGCCGATCGTTTGTCGTGAGTGAAACACGCTACAGATCAAGTCTTGCGGAATGTTAGTACACATCACGACGATATCGATGTGTCTCTTTGAGTGCTCCAACGTATTCTTCTGCTGCTTCGACCGATATGGCCCCTTGTTCCTTGACGATTCGACAAAGTGCGCCGTGAACGTCTTTGGCCATTCGTGATGCGTCACCGCAAACATAGACACTCGCGCCCTCTTGCAGCCAGGCCCAAATGCTTGCGGCGTGTTCCAACATCCGATCCTGAACGTACACCTTGCGGTCACTGTCTCGGGAAAATGCTGTGTCGAATCGCGCCAGGTGGCCAGCCGCGTGCATCGACTCAAGCTCATCACGATAGAGGTAATCGGTTGCAGAGTTGCGTTCACCGAAGAAAAGCCAGTTTTTCCCTCTGTGCCCAAGCGCGCGGCGTTCATGCAGGAAGCCACGAAACGGTGCGATGCCCGTTCCGGGGCCGATCATGATCATGGGTGCATCAGGGTCAGCAGGCAGCTTGAACTTTTTATTCGGCTGAACATAGATAGGAAGGCGGTCTGCGATCGACGCGCGATCTGCAAATAATGTTGAACACACTCCACCGCGTTCACGATCATGTGAGGTGAACCGGACGACGCCGACGGTTGTGTGAATCTGTGCGCCATGGGCAGCGGGACTGGACGAGATGGAATAGAGACGAGGCGTGAGTCTTGGCAGAAGTGTCACCAATTCCGAGGGATCGTCGATGACACCTGGATACTCGATGATCAAGTCGACGAGCCCCCGATCATAAACATAGGCATCGAGAGCGGCCTGCTGTTCCGGCAGCAACAAATCGCAGAGTCGCCTGCAGTTGCCCTTGTTGGCATACGCCTGAACGATCCTGCGATTGAGGCGAGTCACCTGACGCTCGTGGGCGAGCGCGTAATGAAGTGTGGTGGTGACACCCTTTTCGCTCGGCACCTGCTCGTTGCCATGAAAGCGCAACTTCTGCATGATCTCGGCAACCAGGTTTAGATCGTTTGTCGGGATCACGCCGCACGAATCGCCTACTTCATAACGAAGCCCTGTACCCTCGATCGAGAAGGCCACGTGAAGCGTGGTTTTCGTTGACGTCTTGTGCGTGAGTGACCGCTTTTCTATCATCGCAGCCAACAACGGATGCTCGCGCGTGAAAGCCTTACCGTCAGCCATATTTTGTGGCTTTGTGTCCGAAACAGTCTCCTCTGATGGCACCGATGAGTTCGATTTCGATCGTACAGCTGGCGTATTGCGAGTTGGCAGGTGAGAATCTTCGTTGAATCGAGCGATGATGGCGGCTTTCCATCGCGCAAATGGCTCGTCTACGTCAACGTCGCAATCAATGCGATCTGCCATGCGGCTGGCTCCAAGCGCGGCAAGTTTCGCGTCTAGATCCTTTCCGAACCTGCAGAAATGCTCATAGTGTTTATCGCCCAGCGCGAACACGGCGTACGAGAGTTTCTCCATGCGGGGAAAGTGCTCGAGGCAAAGCTGCTCATAGAAGGGCTGTACCCCGTTTGGCGCATCGCCATCTCCGTAGGTGCTGACAAGGATAAGGGCACAGGTTTCAGCCGCCAATGAGGCTGGCGTATAACCCGCGAGCGTCGAAATGGCCGGAACGTGGCCCTGCGCTTTCATCTCCTTCGCCAGCTTCCGTGCCAGGCCTTCGGCGGTCCCCGACTGAGAAGCATAGAGGATGGCAACGCGTCGGGATGGATTGATACCGAGGGCTCCCCCGGGCGCGGTCGAAAATATTCCGGCAAAGAGACCGTTGAGCCATGCGCGCTGTTCCGGGGTGAACGGGGCATTATCGGGAATATAGGGGATCATGGCACTCATCGCGTCACTGGCTCCTTGATAGTGAGAAATGACTTCAGTTCAGAAACAGTGTGTCTTCGACTGAAATCGAGAAATGATTCGCCCGGGCTGCGCCGCTGTTGGAATGCATCGAACAAGCTTTCCAGCACGGGAGGCAAGTCGCGGTAAGCGATGGATGGGATAAGTTCTCGGGCAAGCCCTCTATCGCGGTCAGACCCGCCGCCAATGACAAGCTGATAGCCTTCTTCTCCGCCAACTTTGGCTCCCATGAGTCCTATGTCCCCTATGTAATGTTGCGCGCAAGAATGCGGGCATCCGGTCACATGGAGATTCACGGGCTGTTCAATGTGGAATCGCGAGTCGAGCAGATTCGCAAGTTCAATTGCATGCGTTTTCGTATCCGTGGCGGAATAGCGGCAACCGCGATTGCCTGTACAGGCAACTGTGCCGCGCAAGACGGTGCGTGCGAAGCAGTCCAACCCTGCACCACGAAGCTCTTCAACTGCCAGATCGACTTGTTCCGATGGAATATTGGGGAGAAGAAGATTTTGCCAAACAGTGAGACGCAACTCTCCGTTCCCAAATTGCTCGGCAATGTCGGCCAGGGAACGCATCTGTATCACGGACAAGCGTCCAACAGGAACAGATACGCCGATGTATTTCATGCCGGGCTGGCGCTGCGAATGAATGCCAATGTGGCTGGCGCGATCGATAGCGCAACGAGGCTCACAAGCCTCCGCGGGAACGCGAAGCAACGAGAATGCAAGCCGCCTCTCGGTTTCTGCGACGAACTTTTCCATCCCCCAACGGTCGACCAGGTATTTGAGCCTGGCTTTTTTGCGATCGGTACGATCGCCATGCTCGATGAATGCTCGGATCATGGCTGCGGCGACGGCGACTGTCTGTTCCGGCAGCATGAGCAGGCCGCAGTCGGAGGCAAATTGCTTGTGACCGGTGATACCGCAAAGCAAAGCACGGAAGTAAACGCCGGGCGGAATGCCGTGCCCTTCGCCGACGCGCACGGCCACAAATCCAATATCGTTGGTATCTGCGACGACACTGACCGATCCACCGCCATCAAAGGCTACATTGAACTTGCGCGGCAACCCGTAAAGATCTCGGGAATTCAGGATGTAGTGATGAAGAGCGTTGGCAAACCGCCTGGTATCGATTAGTTCTACCGGATCGATGCCGGCGAGCGGGGAGGATGTGATATTGCGTATGTTATCCGCACCAGAACCACGCGACGTTAGCCCGAGCGCGTGCACGCTGGTGAGCACGCGCACAATGTCTTTGGGCTGAAATTCCCTTAGCTGCAGGTTTGCACGCGTTGTGATCTCGGCGCAGCCCGATCCCCACTGTTCAGCAATATCGGCAAGTCCGCTCAGTTGCTGAGCCTTTAAAATGCCGCCAGGGATGCGCAGCCGCAACATGAATGAATCCTGTGCTGGAGCAACGTGGAAAAGTCCGTGGAATTTGAAGCGAAAAATGTCATCGGCTGCAGGCACGCGATTTTCATCGGCGTGTGCAAGAAGCTTGTCCCATACATCCAACGGGTTTTGTTCATACTTCCACAGTTCTTCGCGACAGAGTTCCGATACAGCCGTTCCATGAAGCGTCTCTTCCGCCGGTTCGGCGCGATTCACAGCGCCTGAAGCCAGATCGGCGGTGAAAAGCCCCGACGCGGTGCGACCTACGAACGGCCCCGCATCCCGCTCCATCGCTCCCGCGACGAACCCGAGGAGATACTCCTTCTGCTCTGCGCTGAATACGGCCGAATTGCCGGGCGCAAGAGATTCCATGCCGAACCCCCTTTGTTGGTGAGCTGAGTACACCGAAGCGCATCGATGATTGTGGGCAGCAGACAGGGCAAACGATGTCTCGATTACACAACGAATCGATATAGGTTTTGCTCGGAAAGCCCTAACACGGCATGGTGTCGGGGTGATGGAAAGGGAGACAACCGAGTCTCACCTTGAGATTGATGCTACGCCAAGTCGTTCACCTGCACAAGTGCCCAGCGCTGCGAAGGTTGCGTTACTTCGATGACGACTCGTCTTCGTTTGTCTGCGCTGCAAATGACCAGCGATTTTTGCGCAGATCGTCATTCAGTAGGATCGCCTCGGCAATTTCACGCATTGACTTGCGCCGTCGCCTGCTTTCCCGCTGCATTGCTCGATAGGCGCTATTCTCGTCGAGTCCGAAGTCGCGCTGCAAAATCCCCTTTGCTTTCTCAACATGTTTTCGCGACTCCAGTCTGTCTGAGAGCTCCAGATTTTCGCTTTCCAGCCTTGCACGTTCCAGTTCCGCGCCAACTAGGTGACCAACGGCGGTCAGCAGCCGGACTTCGTGTTCGGTGTAATGGTACGATTTACGATGTTGCAGGTTAATGACTCCTACGAGCTTGCTGCGGCAGAGAATTGGTACTGAGAGAAACGCTTCGAAAGTGTCTTCCGGCAGATTCTTGAAACGCTGAAAGCGAGGATCTTTAAGCGCCTTCTCAGGGATGGCCACGGGTTCGCGATGCCAGCCCACCCAGCCGGTGATGCCCTGCCCTAGCCAAATGCCCAGATGATCAACGAGATCGCAGTGCGGATTCTTTGAGGCGCGCATCACCAGTTGATCGCCTTCCAGCACGTAGACAAAACAGGAGTCGCATTGGATCAAGGAACAAGCAAAGTCCACAATGCGATTTAGCACGGTGTGCAGCGGATCAGATGCCGCCATGCGGCTGCCGATTTCGTGCAGAAAGTCTACGCCTGAGATTGCCGGCTTCGCGAATTGTCCTGCCGTTGAATTCCCGGTCAGGAGTGGGCTAATCGTCCCGGGCGCGTTACTTGAAACATGAAGAGATGCGGCTGCGCGCTTCTGGCTGAGCAACGTGGCTGCATTCTCAGCAACCTCTTTAATCAGGAAGCCCATCTTCGACTGCGAGGGTTCAAAGTCGGGAGCAAGCCGGTACATCGAGAGTCCCTCAGTCGTGCTCGGCCCAATCGATCCGATCGCTGTGGAACGCAATCCTTCGTAGAGCGCGTCGGTATATCCCATGCGATCCGCGATAAGGAAGAGATGAGCCACCTGCCCGGCGTTCATGAATAGCACGACATCAACGTGCCCATGTGCGAGTGCGATTACTGCTTCACGTAGTGGTTGAATATCTTCGGGCAGTGCCCATTGGTAGACGAGCACGCGCGTGATCGAGACGCTCTTCTCAGCGAGAGCCGTGAGGAGTTCAGGGTTGGACGTGCCATATTCCTGGACAGCGATGTTCATGCCGGTAAGGTCGCTTCCGAATTTGTCCTCCATTGCCTGCACCAGCGCGCGCCATGTGAATGGATCGGGAGTCACGACGGCGATGGGGACACCCAGCTCTCGCAGAGCGGTAGACGACTTCGGCCCCCGCACGGCAATCTTGACCGAGCGCAAGGCGGTGAGGAACTCCTCGCGATCACTGCGCTCAGAAATTGTCTTGATAAGAGCGCGCACGCCAACCCCAGTGGTGAAGATCACCAGATCGTATGTGCCGCCAACCAGCGCCTCTGCAAACTCGAGGATCGGTCCATCAGATTCAATCGGAATCTCACGCATAGCTGGCGCGGTGAGCGGTACGCCCCCGTAAGTGCGAATTAGTTTTGCAGCTTCGACAGCACGACGCGACTCAAGGCTCAGCACCCGGATCCCATCGAAATTTGGTGCGGTCATTTCGTCTCTCGATCGGAAGAATTTCCAACTCAAGCAAATGTCTTAGCCCTCGAACTTACAGGGCGCGTCTCCAGACAATTCTTCTAAGCACTGGCATGCAGCGCACCTCTCTTTAGATTCGTCGAAGCGAGATAAGGAAGCCATCAAGATGCCGCGCGGAACGTGGCTTCCACTTTTCACTTGCACACACGTTAGATCAACGTTATGCTCGAACGCAATCACCCCGGACGGAGTGACCATCTAAGAGTGCGCTTCGTTTCTGGCTGGCTTCGGACGCCGGCAGCATCTCTTCATGGGTGATGACCGCGTGGCTCCGCGATGAGCCGACCTCAGCGGCAAAACTTTACGCACATTGTGAGACGTTATGCCCGACGCGAACTGCGCCAGGCATCTGCAACGCTCGGCAGATTTCGTCTCGCTTCGCGAAACGACAGGAGCCAACGTGGAACTTCCCCTGCTTACACGAGTTCTAGAAGGCGGCGACGCCTTCCACCTGACCCCCTCGACGACATCCGAGGCGCATACTCACGAGAACCCAGTTATGGGCTCCCTCTGCGGAGCGGGTTCGCAGAACCCTCTGCCGCATCTTCCAGGGCCGGGTGAGCAATATCGCTTTCACTTCGATATGACGAAGTGCATTGGCTGCAAATGTTGCGTGGTGGCCTGCAATGAACAAAACGGAAACCCAGCGGACATTCTGTGGCGGCGTGTCGGTGAGATCGAAGGCGGCGTTTACCCGAAGACTCATCGTCATTACATTTCGATGGGCTGCAATCACTGCCTTGAGCCAACGTGTCTGACGGGATGTCCAGTCGACGCGTACAGCAAAGATAGCCTCACGGGAATCGTCCGCCATAGCGCAGATGCCTGTATCGGTTGCCAGTACTGCACGTGGAACTGCTCCTACGGCGTGCCGCAGTACAACCCTGAACGCGGCGTAGTGGGCAAGTGCGACATGTGCTATGGAAGGCTCGCTCGAGGTCAGGAGCCCGCTTGCGCCGCTGCATGCCCTGAAAGTGCGATCCGCATCGAGCTTGTGAATGTAGGCGAATGGCGAAACGACTACCGCGCATCCGCAAACTCTCCCGGCATGCCTTCAGCCGATGACAGCATCTCCACGACACGTGTAAGTCTTCCGGTAAAGATGCCGGCAGATGTTGGCAAGGTTGATCTTCGACATCTTCGGGCGGCAGAGGCGCATTGGCCCTTGATCGTAATGACGATCCTGACGCAGCTTTCTGTGGGAGCATTTGCCTCGATCTGGTTCTTACAGGTATTTGGCGATCAGCCGCACCGTGCTGCAGCCTTGGTTGCGCTCGTGGTGGCATTGGTTGCGCTCGGCGCGTCGACACTGCACCTGGGACGTCCACTTCATGCGATCCGCGCGCTGAAGATGTGGCGTCGATCGTGGCTTAGCCGGGAAGTCCTGCTCTTCACGTTGTTTGCTCTGGCGGGAGCGACATATTCAGGAACGCTCTGGATCAACTCTCGCAGTACGACGTGCCTGGGAGCACTTACCGCCGTATTGGGGATCTGCGGAGTCGGCGCAAGCGCGAGACTCTATCTCGTAAAGGGACGCCCGGCTTGGAACACCCCGCTGACCTTTGCAGAGTTCGGCAGTACAACGATCGTGCTTGGATTCTGCGGAGCGAATGTACTCGTTTCGGCGAGGCCGCAAGCCGCGATTGTTTGGAGTATTGCTTTCGCACTCGCGATTGCCGGGCTGAAGCTGGTACGTCTCGCCAAATCGCGCGTCCATGAACTACACAGCTCCTGGCAATTGCTCGCGAGTGTGTATTCCAACCACCTTCTCATTCGCTTGGTATTGATGCTCGCAGGAATGGGTGTTGCGGCCTTTGGAAGTGGTGGATGGCCTCGCATCGTAGTCGGACTCCTGATCGTCGCGGAAGAATTCATGGGAAGATATCTATTCTTTGTTTCGGTTGTACCCACCAACATGGCGAGCGAGTATCTGGTGCAGGAGGCTGCATGAAGCTGGCGCAATGGCTGACGCGCAAAGGCGGCTTCAATATCCGATCCGCCAAATACAGCTATGGCGATGATCCTGTATTGGGGTTCACATCGGCAGGAAAACATGCTCATCACTGGGTCAACAGCACCTGCGGATATTGCTCCGTGGGGTGCGGCATGCAACTGGGAGTGAAGGATGGCCGCGTTGTGAGTGTGCGCGGCAATCCGGAGCACCCTGTAAATCGGGGAAAGCTCTGCCCGAAGGGCCTCGCTGAACACTATGCCATCGAAGCAGCAGGGCGTGCGAAGCATCCGCTGCTGCAAATCAAAGACGAGCTTGTCCGCGTGTCCTGGCAGGAAGGCATCGACACGATGGTCGAACGAATTCGAGCGGTCCAGGCAAAACACGGATCGGATGCGCTCGGCGTGATTAGCACGGGCCAACTAGTCACGGAAGAGTTCTACGCGCTGGGCAAGCTGGTGCAACTGGGGTTTGGAACGCGTAATTACGATGGCAACACGACTCTCTGCATGTCAACGGCAGTGGCTGGATACAAACGCTCATTCGGAAGCGATGGGCCTCCCGGAGCCTATGAGGATCTCGAACACGCCGATCTGATTCTGTTGGTCGGTGCGAACGTCGCCGAGAATCATCCCATCCTATGCACACGCATTGAAGACAACAAGGCAAAGACGCTGATCGTGGTGGATCCACGAGTGACGAAGACTGCAATGATGGCGGACATTTATCTACCCATAAAGCCGCGTTCTGACCTGGCCCTGCTCAATGCGATACTGCGCGTCGTGATCGACGAGGAGCTGTACGACAAGGGTTTCGTCGCAGCACACACATCAGGTTTTGACGAGCTTCGCGCGTCGCTGGGCATATACACGCTCGATACCTCTGCGCAAATCACTGGACTGAGCCCCGAGCTGATTCGAAAGACTGCCGTCCTCTATGCGAGCGCGAAGGCTGCTTTCATCGGTTGGACGATGGGGGTAAACCACAGCACCAAGGGTACCGAGACCGTCAACGCGATTAACAATCTTGCGCTATTGACGGGCAACATCGGACGGCAAGGCGCATCGCCCTTTTCTATCACTGGTCAGTGCAATGCCATGGGCACTCGCGAAGCTGGATTCACTTCCTGCATTCCTGGGTACCGGAAATTCGAGAGCCATTTCGACCGCGCAGAGATCGCGAAGCTCTGGAATGTACCCGTCGAACGCATCCCGTCACAGAGAGGCCTGTCATACCCCGACATCATTGAAGGAGCGGTGACCGGAAAGATCCGGGCGCTTTGGATCCTCGGCACCAATCCACTGGTTTCATTTCCAAATGTCGACGTGCTCAAACACGCCTTGGGAAATCTCGATTTTCTCGTTGTGCAGGACGGCTTTCATCCAACCCCCACGACAAAGCTTGCTGACCTGGTGCTTCCAGCGGCGATCTGGGGCGAAAAGGAAGGCACGTACACGAACTCGGAGCGTCGAGTGAGCAAGGTGAATACGGCGGTTGCGCCTCCAGGAGAGGCTCGCAGCGATTTTGACATTTTTCTCGCTGTCGCGGAACGGCTTGGATGCAGAGAGGAGCTCTTTCCGGGTTGGCGCGAGCCGCGCGACGCATTCGATGAGTGGCGGCGCGTTTCAGCAGGACGCCTGTGCGACTACTCAGGCATGACTTACGCCGGGATCGAAGAGTCCCGCGGCATTCAATGGCCACATCCGGCGGGCAGGGGCTTGAGCGCATCAGCCCTTCGTCTTTACAGCGACGGGACCTTTCAAACAGACGATGGGCGAGCACGGCTGATACCAACACGGTGGGAACCATTTCCGGAACAGCCAAATCCTGACTTCCCTCTCATTCTCAATACAGGGCGAACAGTGGAGCACTGGCACACGCGTACGAAAACGGGCGCCATTTCGATCCTGCAACGTATTTCGCCACGAGCGTGGCTCGAAATGAATCCTCAGGATGCGTTCCAGCTGAACCTTCAGGCGCATGACCGCGTCGACGTGATCTCTGCACGCGGACGGGTGAGCAGGGTCGAGTTGCGTGTCACAGAAATCGTTGCTCCCGGACAGGTGTTTCTTCCGTTCCACTTTGCCGAGACGAACGCAAACCAGATTACGCAGAGCGCATTTGACCCTATATCGCGCGAACCAAATTTCAAACAATGTGCGGTGCGGGTGGAGCGTACGTTGAGCCACACGGCACAACAATGATCGATCTTTAGCGGAAATACACGCACATAATGCTATTCAATAAGTGAATGGCCTCCAAGTTCTGCTCTTAACGTGTCGATATACGACCGTACTCGAGTGGACTCCTGGCAATGGTTCGAAGCTCCGCCTTACAACAACGCGAATGGCTATGTCGAATCTCTGCTGCGCGTCGGAGTGGCGCAGCGGCTGCATCGCTGGGACTGGCGGTAAGAAATATCCCAGCCTTCCATACTGGCCGCGCCAGACGACGCCATCGCTTTCGTGGCAGCGCAGGGCCAACTGGGGCTCGGTGCGAGCTACTACGCCGCAAACAACAACTCCAATGCGGCAGCGGCTTTTCCGAAGCAAGGTTTCGCTCGTTATGACGGCGAGGAATCGTCTTTGCGCGTTGGCCGCTTCGAGTTCATCGAGGGACAAGAGACAAAGCCCGCGAACTCCACCATCGCATGGCTCCAGTCGAACCGCATCGCTCATCTCGCGGTCCGTCACGATCTTCTTGACACACCCTCATCCTCTCGCCATACTGACATAGTTTGACTATGGAACTTTCATGAGGAGAGCCTATGGCAGCACTCATCCGATTTAGCAAAGCTTCTCCGGCGGAACGCGACGAGATCCCTCCAGGCACACTCTATCTTCTGATTCTGAAGACTCTCTCCGTTCGAGGCCGATTACACGGCTACGAAATTGCCGAAGGAATTCAACAGGCATCTGACGACGTTCTGCAAATCGAAGAGGGCTCACTGTATCCGGCTTTGCAACGTATGCTCCTTAAGGGCTGGGTCAATGCCGAGTGGGGAGTCACAGCCGGCAACCGTCGCGCTCGCTATTACACCCTCACGCAATCGGGCCGCAAGCAGTTGCACGCAGAGATCGCTCAGTTCGAGCGCGTCATGGGCGCAATCACTCGGGTTGTTCAAACTGCGTGAGGATTCAAATGGGCTTCATCCGAGAACTCATTCGGCGCCTTCAAACCTTAAGGCGTCGCTCCCGGTTCGACAACGACCTCGCAGAAGAGATCCAGTTGCACCTCGATCTCCGCGAGAAGCAACTGACTGAACGCGGCCTCGCCCCCTCCGAAGCACGGCGTGCTGCTCGCATCCGCTTCGGCAATTCAGCGCGAATCAAGGAGAGAAGCCGCATGGCCTGGACATCCGAAATACTTCATGACTTTCTGCAGGATGTCACCTACGGAGCGCGCTCTCTCTTGCACACCCGCGTACTCACGGCAGTCGCGGTTCTCTCACTGGCACTGGGCATCGGCGCAAACACCGCGATCTTCAGTCTTCTTGACGCGGTCCTGCTTCGCTCACTGCCTGTCAGGGATCCGGGACAACTGGTATTGCTGGGCACCGGCAGTGACGATGGGATCGGAACAAGCATCGCGGATAGCGAGCTTTACTCTTACCCGTTCTATCGTCAGCTGGAAAAGCGAAACAATGTCTTCTCTAATGTCGCGGCGATCTTCAGCATGACCGATGACGTGCACGGCTTCATTGTAGAAAGATCGGATCAGATAAACACTGAATCCGAGATGATGCACGTTGCGCTCGTATCTGGCTCTTATTTTCCCTTGCTCGGCGTTCGCGCTCAACTCGGTCGCATGCTCGAAGAGGGCGACGACACTTCGCAAGGCGATCACCCTGTCGCCATCATCAGCCAGAGTTTCTGGCAGCGTGCCTTCGCTGGCGATCCCGATGTTCTCGGGCGCAAAGTCAAGCTCGGCTCTGCCTTTTTCAACGTCGTGGGCGTTGCGCCAGGCGAATTCTTTGGGACAAAAGTCGGAGAGTCACCTGATATCTGGGTCCCGCTCGGTATGACAAAGTATGTTCCACCAGGCTGGGACTTCTACACCGGGAACTTCACGCAGTGCCTCAACATCATCGGCCGGCTCAGACCGGGTGTCTCGATGGAGACGGCAAGCTCAAACGTGAACCTCCTGCTTCAGCAGATCACGCGCGGGTTCTCGGACGCGGATCTTGGTGAGAAGAACCTTCAGAAGCTCGACAAGGTCAAAGTCCCGCTCACCCCGGTCGCCACGGGTCTCTCTTCCATTCGCCGGGAATTCTCCCAGCCCTTGCAGATCCTCATGGGCGTGGTCGTCTTAGTATTGTTGATCGCCTGCGCCAACATCGGCAACCTTTTGCTGGGGCGTTCAACGGCTCGCGTCCGTGAACTGGCTGTCCGTCAGGCACTCGGAGCTCACCGCAACCGCTTGATCCGTCAGTTGCTCACGGAGAGCCTCTTCCTCGCTCTTTGCGGAGGCGCAGTCGGCATCGCTCTCGGAGCAGCCGCCATTCGTGTTCTTATTCGCATGGTCTCCGGCGGCCCAGACGCCATTCCTGTCCATGCCGGACTCGACCTTCGCGTACTCGGCTTTACCTGCGCCGTCACAGTCCTCACCGCTCTGCTTTTCGGCACCGTGCCTGCATTCCGAGCGACCCGCTTGCGTCTGACGGATTCGTTAAAGGATGGCCGCGCATCCAGCAACACCAGTGCCAGAAATCCGCTCGCCAAAGCTCTCGTTATTGCTCAGGTCTGCTTTTCGCTCGTATTGATGGTCGGTGCCGGTCTTTTCCTGCGCACACTGGCAAACCTGAACAGCATCGATCCCGGCTTCAACCGTCAAGGAGTGCTGCGGCTCAACATTGACTCTCAGTCTACCGGGATGAAAGACAACGACCCCCGCCTTACTGCCATGTTTCAGGAGATCGAAACGCATGTCAGCGCGATCCCCGGGGTGAAGGCAGCAAGCTTCTCAGCATTCACTTTTCGCGAGGGGAGTTGGACGGAGGCCATGCTCGTACCCGGAATGCCCGGCAATGAAAACATCGGAGTTCATCAAAACGTCGTAGGGGATGGATACTTCGCAACAATGCAGATCCCTCTCCTCGCCGGAAGAACCTTCAACCATAGCGATACCGCAAACTCACAGCACGTAGCTGTCATCAGCCAGCACATCGCCCAAACGCTCTTCCCTCCCGGTAATCCCATCGGTCGTCACTTCACTATCCATGACGATGGCAGAGATATCGACCATGAGGTCATTGGCATTGTGAAGGATGTCAAATTTTCTGACCTCCGTGAAAAGACAAAGAACGTCAACTATCTTTCATATCGCCAGCGCTCGTGGGGCTTCGGCGACTTCGAAGTGCGCTACACTGGCGACTACAGCGCCATCTCTCACGCCGTCCAGCAGACGATCCACTCCGTCAACCCCACCCTGCCCATCATGAACGTCACCACACTCGACGAACAGGTCGCCCGTAGCGTGACCAACCAGCGGCTGGTTGCACAGCTATCAACCTTCTTCGGAATCCTTGCTGTCTTCCTCTCCTGCATCGGCATCTACGGCGTGATGTCCTACACAATCAGCCGACGCACAAATGAAATCGGCATACGCATCGCGCTAGGCGCAGACCGTTCCAATGTTCGTTGGCTCGTCATGCGTGAAACCTTGTTGCTTGTTTCGGGTGGCATTTTCCTGGGAATACCCATCACGCTCGTGGGCCGCCGTTTTATCGAGAGCATGTTATATGGCCTGCACGGCACCGAACTCTTCAGCCTGTCTCTGTCCGTCGCCCTGCTGCTCGCCGTAGCTCTCCTTGCAGGATTTCTACCGGCACACCGCGCCTCACGGGTAAACCCCATCGTGGCTCTGCGATACGAGTGATCGCAACATAGGTGAGATTCACCCTGAGTACCGTGTAACCGACGCACTTCCAAATTGGTACCGGGATATCCACGCTTCGCAAGGGACTTCTGTTCAATTATCGAAGTGGAAGCCGAGGCCACAAACCGGCTTCTGGCTGTAGAGACATCGGTAGCATGGAGGCCACACAACATGATCAAAGCCGATACAGAGAGCGCTGGAACCTCTCTATGCAAGGTAAGCGCAATAGTGCGGCATGAAGGTGAAGAACCGCGTGGGCTCAGGATCCAAGCATATTCTCGAGTTCCTCGCGATTGAGATCCTGATCAAGGCTGGCAGGGATCATCTCCTTCTTCAGTTCATCGATGATCGGAAGCAACATTTCGACCTGTGACTTGATGCGATCGCGCAGGTAGTCACGAAACCCGCCCGTCATCTCCTGAGCAACCTCTCTCGCTTCGTCAGGCAACTCGCTCATTCCCGAAACAGACTCCACCAGTTCGCGAAGTTTGTCATCAATCTTGATGACCTGCTCGGGCAATTCCTCCTGGATGTTGGCGAGCTTTTCCGGCAGATCTCTGTCTTTGATTTTGTCTAAGAGTTCTTTAAACAGGTGCTGCTGCGATAACGTCTCGATAGTCTCATTGCTGAGAGGCGACAGAAGCGCGCCCTGGAACCTGGATTTGAATTGGTCGTCCAGATCTTTCGTACGCCTGAACACGAGGTCGAGCGTTCGATTGATGTCGTCGCGGAAGGCAGACCCATCATCTCGTTGCCGTGAGGTTGGCAAGCTTGAGACCCAGCTATCGAGGCCGGCCTTCGCCTGATCGAGGAAGCTTTGCGCCTGGGCAATGCCGTTGGAGCGGAGGAATTGATCGACGTCCTGCCTTGTCTTGTTGAACATGGTAAGTACGCTTCCCTTCTGTTTACTCACCAGCTCCTGATAGGAGTGAACAGTTTCGCGGTACTTGCGCGCCTTCTCGGCAGCAGCTTCCGCCATAAGTTTCAGTTGTTCCAGGACGGCCTCGGCCGGTCCGTCAATGTCATCTGGTGTTCCATCAGGCTTGATGTTTTCGTCTATGAACCACTTCTTCACTATCTCGACAATCGCTGCTCCTACTGCGCTCAGCTTCTCTCCGAGAAACGATCTCAAACCCGACTTCAACTGATCCATCTTTCTCGCGATTGCGTCAGCTACCCGCTGGGAGTTGTCCAGCGTCTTGCTCCAGTAATCGTCCATCTCAGAGAGGACTTCCTGCACCATCTTGTCGAGATCATCCATTGTCCTCATCTCGTCCGTCTTCATACCCTCATTCTGCGAGAGCAAAAACGTCCAGGTATCCTGCAGGGCTCCGAACAGCTTGGAGAGGTTGTCCTGGTGCTGCAACAGATCGTCGATCCGCTGCGGCGTAGGAATGGTCGACAGCGCATTGAAGAATCTCTCCTCGGCGTCAAAGTTGCTCGACCAGAACAGCTGATGTGCTGGAGGCAGCATCACATCGCTTGAGGCTCTCGCAAACAGGTCCTTATAGTCAGATCGAAGACGCGTGATTCGTGCCTGCCATTTTGATTGGGTCCCGAGATTAGAAGCGCTCGCTTTTGCCATGATGTCCAGCAAGTCATTCATCCCGCTTTGGCGCAAATCTGCATACTGTTTCACGAGCGAAGTGAAGTTCTGATTGATGGTGTCGTTGGCAGCGGCGGGAATCCGCGAAAGCAGATCGTTCAACTCAGATATGCGATTTCCATAGGTGCTGGACATAGTCTCTCCTCAGCAAATCATGCCACCGGTCACAAGCCGTGCGTGTCTCGATGGCGTGCAGTTTTTTGATTCATTCAGAAAGCGCGGATCAGTTTTCCACCCCTTCGGCGGAGTCGACCACGATTGAGAGCGCGTTAGGATCTGCCGGTATAAGTGCGATACCGCGAATTCGAAGCTTGTCGGTAGGAACAGTGCGGTCGAGGAGCTTGCTGGCAGCTGTATCGAGTCGCACCAGAATGATGAGACGCGTACGGGTTGCGTCACCTGGCGTGCTCACGCTGTAGCCGGCGTAGTCGTCGGCGTTAACCCCGCTCGGAAAGCCTGAGAGATTCCCGGCTGAAGCGCGCGCTTCCGTTACGACGACATCAACCGGCTTGTTGTCCAGAGCGGTGTGATCTGCATCGATCGTCTGCACATTGACCGGCGTGTAGCTCAGGGTAGGCCGCGCTGCTGGATCGGAGAAGGTAACGGTTAGCTTAATCCGTCGAGCACCTTGGCCGGCCGCACCGTCCTGGACCAGAGCGAGCGCCTTCTGCCAGCCAGACGCAGGACAGTACACGGGATCGACAATCGCTGCCGGCTTGGTCGATGCGATCTCCTTGATCTGCGTCTTCATGCTGCTGAGACTGGCAAGCAGGTCGTTCAGAGACGATGGACCGGAACCACTTGATGTTGTCGGAGCCGGTTTGGCAGTCTCCTGCACAGGCGTGGTGTTTGCGCTGGGTGGTTGCACGGTCGCGCCGATCTGCGACGCGACTGCCTTCCACTCTTCCGCCGAGATCCGCGATTGAAGCGCGAACAACCGAGTCAAGGCAGCGTCCGCAAATGCTGGATCGACCGATAGCTTGGGTAACTGGAGGGTGTTACCGCCGCACGAGGCAAAACTGGAGTCTGCGACGGCTCGGCGCTCCCAGCTAGCTCTGTCTGCCCACAGATATTGCGTGTCCGTGAGATAGATATGCAGAATCGCCGCGAATACATTGCGGTCGTAGGACAGATTTGACTGCGTGATGGTGGAACACACACCGAAATTATCTGCGAAAGCGAAGATGTTGGAATTCACCTCCGCCACTGCACGCCCGTTGAGCTGAAACAGTGTACCTTCAGAACTTGATTGGCCCGTGCCGGCGCGAGCGGTAGGATCGCATGCAAAGAGTAGAGTGTTATTGCGTACTGTCCAGGGCCCGGGCCCGTCCGCGCGGATCTTCAACGACGAACCACTGGTGTTTAAAAGGAGATTGTTCTCGAAGACGCCAGAAGGACAGGCGATGTTGATGGCAGTTCCTGATGCATTTAGAAAGACGCAATTGCGGACGGTAACCGGCGCGCGCCCTCCACGGAGATCTACGAGAGAAGCAGACGGAGAATTGGCAACATCCAGGGCGCCTGTTTTGGTATAGGCGTTGTAAGTTGCGCCATCGAAAATGAATCCGTCGAGAACTAGGCCGTCGCTATTCTCCTCCGAGCCAAGAATGGTTCCATCTGGAATGCCCTTCGCCCGCTCGTCAGCATCCAGAACAAACCGAGTCGGGTTTATCCAGGGATCGCGTGACGCAAAATCCGCATCGTATCCCCCGAGCATCGTGAGGTTGCGAACAAGGATCTTCCATTTCCCTGAACGAAGCTTTCCGACATACGCGCCTGTAGTGACATGGATGCTGTCTCCGCCTTCTGCTTTTTCCAGTGCCTGAAAGGGATCGCGGAACGGCTTCTCACGTGAGCCATCTCCGCCCGTGGCGCCTGCTCTTACGAACCAGTCTCTTCCTTTCGGCCTTTCCGGCAGTGCTGGAGCGAACGCCGGTCCAGGAGCTATAAATTCGACAATTATCGTGACCTTTTGTCGCGAGGTTGGCGGATCGACATCCGTGCGGTAGATCCCCCGAATCAGATAGGTGATTTCAACTTCTCGCCCGTTATTGGATTTGATCGCGTCCTCGAACTGGCGAGTGGGAAGCGTATGACGCTTCGCAAGAACGAAGATCGAACCATCATCTGTTCCCGGCCTGTAAACTCGAATGCCCATATGAGTCTCTGGCGTTGCATCAGACAGAAGGCTGGCATTCTGCTCATAACCAAGACCCACGTGCAGCTCTACCCGCTGGTTTGCCAATGAATGGTCTGGGCTGTCGATCACTTCCCAGCCAATCGAACGATAGGTGCGCACCTCCCGAGCCGGAGGCGGTCCGATATCCACCTTCAGTTCCGAGGGATGAACACCTTGCTTTGCGTTCATACGCAACTCCAGCACATCCGCCGGAGTCATTCGCGGGGCGAAAGCTCCCTTGTCTTCCTCTTTCTGGAAGTCGGTGGGGGCAAGCTCTGAAAGCCCGGCGGTCTTGCGGACGAGGTTCGCGGCTGGGTATGGCGGCTTGACGTAGTTGGCCAGCAGATGCCGCGTGTATGCATCGAGCCAGTCTTTCTTCAGCCCTGAAATACCAGCATCCTGAACGATATTTGCCGATGCGGATTTGAAGCCGAGATCTTCGAGTTCATCGATATTGGCCTCCGTTATGTCCGCAGTACTTCCTCCAGCACGGCTGATCGCTATGTCGCGGGGAGTCAGGAAGAACAGGTTCCGATCGACGGAGACTCGATCGGGATCACGGTAAAGTGAAATTGCCGCGTTGCCGCAGGAGATGAAGATGTTGTCCTGAATCACGCAGGGGCGATTCACGCGCACTCCGATCGCCTGGTCCACGCCGGTGCCAGAGGGCGGTCCCGGATCATGTGCGAAACAGAAAGTATTGCTCACCACCGTGATGGGCTGGCTCTGCTCCATTGCACTGCGCAGATCAAGCATTCCGAGCCCAACCGTATTGATCACAATGTTGTTTTCGAACCGAGAACCATCTCCGGACATCTCCACCCCGCCAGCTGTGCTGTTGGCGAAGACACAGTTTTTGATCGTGACCTGTTTGCCATTGAATGATGCAATCGGCCCATCCATCTGCGGATAGGATCTGAGCTCTTCAACGGGCTCGTCTCCGTATGAGTTTCGGCCTGAAGCATCGAAGAAGAGCCCGTCCAGCACAAGTCCGGAATGATCGTCGCGGCCGCTGACGAGATTGTTTTCACGAGTGGCTTCATACCCGGCGTACGCGGCAAATACACATGGTGTCTGCCACGGGGTGCGCCTTAAGAAGTCATGGCTATATCCGCCCCTGATTTCGAGGTTTGGACAATCTATTTCCCATGAAGAGCGATCGTAACGGCCGTAATAGGTGCCCGCAGCAATGTGGATCACGTCGCCTGGTCCAGCGCTGCGCAGTGCAAGCCAGAGATCGTGAAAAGGTCTCTCGCGTGATCCGTCCCCAGACACGCTGCCTTCGGCAACAAACCAGTCAACATGCGAATCAGCCATGTCACACCCTCAATTGGTCTTCAGCATCTTTCGTTTTGTCGAACAGGTCTTTCATACCTTCGATGAACGTGGATCGAACTTCATCGAAAGTCTCTCGCGCAGCATCTTGGTACGGACCCTCCGCAAGGTCCTTGATTACTTCATCTTCAGCAGCAAGCGTTTCCTGAATCGCTTCTTGCCTATCGCGCAACTCGCTTATCCAATCGGACATCTTTGAGGGATCATCGGTCAGCGCCGAATACCTGGTGTCGTTCTCCTCTTGAAAACTCGGTAGCACTTCGTCGAAGAGCGACTTCGCTTGTTCCGTAGCGGCATCACGGCTTTCGCCGAGAGACTCGAGGCATTCCTCTCCGAACCGCACCCAATCGAGCGCTCTGTAGTCTCCAGTCTCGCCGGAACTGGGCAGAGATTTGACGCACTCCTCACCGGACTTGTACATCTCCTCAATCCACTTCTCGTCCAACTGCTCGCGAGCGCCGTTGAGCGTTTCGATTTTCTCAAGAAGCTGCTTCTTCAGCTGGCCTTTCTGCTGCGCAACCGCGAAGTTGCTTTCTGTTCTTTGGGCAACTCCATCCTTCCAAGTCTTCATATACTCTTTTGCTCCGCCATCTTTCATCCATGCAGTGAGCGTTTTATCTCCAGTTTTCGAAGCAAGAACATTTGCGAACTCAAGGAGTTCCGCTTTGACAGCCTCAAGGTTCTCATTGAGAGTGGATTGCCCTTCCGCGCTGCTGTTGCGGATTGTCTTCAAGTCTTCATTCGATTGTTGAATGAGCCCGGTGTTCGCCGCTTTCACCTTGACGAGGACGTCGGATACGAGGGCGATCTGCCCCTTGCCGTTCTCCGCCCACACCTTTTTCTCACCTTCATAAAATTCGCGTGCGCCTATACCCGTCAGCCCTTCACCGGAAGGAGAAGTTGGAATGGAGCTGTTGAGATCATCGAGAAGCTCGCTTGCTTTCTCGCAAGTGCTCTTCCATTCGTCGATCGCGCCATCGGCACCAGGATTGCTAAGTAGAGAGAGCATGCCGTCAAACAGACGATCCCGTTCATCCCCAAACTTCTGCAGAAGATCTTTGGCTTTGCCCAGATCATCGCGGGTCATGCCGATCTCGCCCGCAGTTTTGGCGATTGCGCCAACTACCTGCACAATGTCTTCCATTTAGAAGGTGTTTACCTCGGGGTCAAATAAGATAGCGTGCGTGCGGTTCTTGTCTTCTCTCGCTCTAGCTGAGACAGCATAACGAATGATGCGATGACAGGTTGTCTTTCCTTTGTCACATTTATGGTGTCGCCAACTTCACGATCGTTTCAATTGATTCGTGCGGCACGGCCTCAATTAGACACTTTCACTGGCGAGCACAAGCTGTCCATGAACAACTACTTCTTCGAGTGCAGTCTCAACCGCACCGTCTCCCTGTTCCCGGCTACAGTTCGATCGCGAGAAGCGCTGAGGAGAGGCACTTCCCATGTGCGTCGAGAGCTAACGACCGCGTCACGCCGTATTGCTGCTTTCGGCGAAGGATGAAGTTTAGCGCGCCAAGCTGTGGAAGTTCATAGCGCGAGACTGGGCCTTCAAGGATTTCGGCAAAATGTCGTTCCACCCGTTCCGCCGTTACATGTTGCTCGAGAAGCGCATAGTCCGCGCTCCTGTATGCAATCAGGGATAGCGTGACAATGTTCCCCTTGTCGCCGGCGCGAGCATGGGCAATCTCAGTTAAGCGCACGTCAAGACTCCTCGTAGTGAACAATATGGGTAATTGCATCGCGTGGGATCAGCGCAGAGTGAATTGCGATGACTTCTTTTGTCGATCCTGCGGCCCCTCCGCCCGCAGCCGGGCCGTTCGTGTATAGCGCTTCAACTTCTCTGGCAATACGAGTTGCCAGCCTCTGCGAAGCCGCCCGACCGGTGGCACGCAGGCGCACCTCGTATGGTGCGGGAGCATTTGCCGAAAGGGTCGAACCGTAAATGGAATTCAGGCCGACAAGATCGAAACGCAGTTCGGAGAAGCCGGCATGGCGGAGGCGCTCCACAAGCACATCGCGGGCGAGTTCGGCACGACGCACCGCATTGGGACCGGCATAGGAGATTTGCCCTTCGCCGATGAACCCGTCATGGTAGCCGAGAGATACCTTCAGGGTGCTAGGGCGCGCACGGCCTCGGCCCCCGAGCACTCGCACACGGTCCTGACCGCTTTCTTCGATCGAGATATGAGAGAAATCCGCGATGACGTCAGGGGTGTAGTACGCGGCTGGATCCTGAATTTCATAGAGAAGCTGCTCGGTGCAGGTCGAGCGATTGAGTAGACCGCCTGAACACTCCACCTTTGTGAACACGGCCGAGCCATTCTCGCCGACCTCGGCGAGCGGGAATCCTAGATTCGCCAGATTCGGTACGTCCTTGTAGCCCGGATCGGCGAAATAGCCGCCTGTCAGCTGGCCTGCACACTCCAGCAGATGCCCGACGACAGTTCCCTGACCGAGAGCATCCCAGTCGTCGAGCGCCCATCCAAATTCGTGAATCATGGGTGCGAGAAACAGCGCGGGATCGGCAATGCGCCCAGTAATGATGATGTCTGCACGAGCACCTAGTGCATCGAGAAGCGGTGCCACTCCAAGATACGCGTTGGCGGATACCCAGCTTTGTGGATCCGGCATGTCTCCTTCGAGAGAGTTGATGATGAGGTCGCCGCCACGCATGGAGGCAAGCACATCATCGCCCGTGATGGCGGCGATTCGAAGCCCTCGTAAACCAAGGCGACCTGCGATATCGCGCGTCAGGGCAGCGGCTGCAAGCGGATTGGCAGCACCCATATTGGTGATAATGCGAATTCCGCCCGCAGCGCAGATCGGCAACACGGCTTCCATGCGCTCTTGGAGAAGTGGATCGAACCCGCCGTTTGGATTCGCGAGGCGCGCCCTCTGTGCCAGGGCGATGGTACGCTCGGCAAGACATTCGAACACGAGATATTCAAGCCTGCCTTTTGCCGCGATCTCGACCGCAGGATCGATCCTGTCACCCGAATATCCCGCTCCGCACCCGATTCGTATAGTCTTCAAATCGCTTCTCCGTGATTACAGAGGGATCACTCTCAAAGCCAGCGCGGCAGCGGTCATCAGCAGCGATGCGCCGAACAGAAATGGCATCGTGTAACGCTGGTGCTGAGCTAGCGTGATTCCTGACAGCCCCACCACAAGGTACGTTGCGGGAGTGAGCGGACTTACCGGAAACCCCGTCGTGTGCATACCCAACAATGCCGCCTGCGCCATTGTGATGGGCTGAATGCCAGCGTGCGACCCCGCCCCGGCAAGCACGGGAAGCACGCCGAAATAGAACGAGTCGGGGTCGAAGAACAGGCTGAGCGGCATAGAAAGGATACCGAGAGCGAGCGGCATCAGCCGTAATCCGTGCTGGGGAACGTGCTGGACCGCGGCAGACGCCATGGCGCTAAGCATACCTGTGCCCTTCATGATTCCGGTGAAGGCTCCTGCGGCAAAGAGGATGCTGGCCATGAGGATTGCAGGTGGTGCGTGTGCGATGATGCGTTCCTGCTGCGCATTGACATCCCGGAAGTTCACCATCAGGACGACGATGGTGCCCAGCATGAACACGACCACTGGATCGGCTTTGCCACTGATCATGGCGCCGAGAACCATAACAGTCACCACAATGTTGAAGGCGAAATTGTCCGGCAGTTTCGGTTTGGGTTCCACACAGGTGTTCCCGTCGAGCCTTGTCGTGGTTCCGAGGCGCCGCTCCTCGCGGCGGCCTAGCAGGAGGGCAGCGGTGAATACGAAGATAAGCCCGACCGCCTGAACCGCAATCATTGGTACAAAAATCTTCGACACTGGAACCTGTAGAGCGGCCGAGGAGCGTAGCATGGGTCCGGTCCAGGGGAGAAAATTCACGCCCGCAGCGAGTGACGCCACGCAGGCCAAAACGCGCCGATCAATTCCAAGTTCCTCGTAAAGTGGCAGCAGCGCTGGAATCGTCACGAGGAACGTTACGGCTCCCGAACCGTCGAGATGTACAAGCAATGCCAACAGCGCCGTACCGGGAACAATGCGTGACGGCCGGCGGCCGACCACGCGCAGCAGCCAGGCAATGAGCGGTTGCAGCATCCCCGCGTCGGTGATCACCCCGAAAAAAAGGATGGCGAAGACGAACATTCCGATTACACCAGCGATCGCTTCGATCCCGGTGAGCATGAATTTTCCAGTCTGAAGACCGAAACCGGCGCACAGAGATGAAGCGACAGGAAGCGCAGTCAGCGCAACTATGGGCGCAACCCTCTTACTGAGGATCGCAGCCATCAATCCGACTACGGTGAGCATGCCGAGCAAGGCGAGAAGCACTTCGGGAGCAATCTCCTGTGCTTAAACGATGAGAGATCAATATAGGGCAGCCAGTGCGCCCCTGGGAACTGCCACTGCCACCGTCCGGGGCCAGATCTGCCAGAAGCTGCCTGCGTCACCGATCCAATCTAGACAGACTTGATGGATGGTGAATGCGCATTGTCTATTTTCATCTTGACAAGCTCGAGGAGACCTCCATATACCTCTAGATTATCTAGTGGAAGGCTTCGTGGGCGTAAGCAATCGCGGACTGGTTCAAGGGATGGTGCAAGTGTAGTGCTCGAGACACCGGCTCTCGAACCGATCCACGGGTACGGAATAACCCCTCGCATCGAACACGTGAGCGACGCAGTTTTCGAGTGAATCCGGGGCGCCTGCGACTATCGAACAACTTCTTGAAGCCTGAGAGAGGGGAGACATGCTGCGAAGTCTCATGGCCGGTGTGCGGGCATTGATTCGCCCGTCCGAGCGCAACGCCCAGATCGAAGAGGAACTCAGAACCTTCTTCGCAGCCTCGGTGGAGGATAAACTGCGACTCGGTATGAGCCAGGAGAATGCCGAGCGCGAGGCCCGAGCAGAAATAGGCAGCCGCGAGATGGTGCGGCATAACGTATGGTCGGCTGGCTGGGAATCGGCAGTCGACTTGTTCGTGCGGGAGTTGCGCGTTACCGGGCGTCAACTGAGAAAGTCGCCTGGGTTTGCGACTACGGCTATCCTCACGCTGGCTTTCGGCATCGGCGCCACAACGGGGATCTTTTCGATCATCGAGGGTGTGTTGCTGCGTCCGCTGCCGTTTGCCGATCCGGGGCGGCTGGTGGTGCTGGGCGATACTGTGCCGGGTATCAGTATGGGCAGCAATGGCCATATCGGCGTAACCATGCCGCAGATTCTTACCTACGAGGGCGAGACCAAGGGCTTCGCTGCCCTGGGCGGGTTTGAGCAGGCCGGCTATGAATTCTCCGATGCTGGCGAGCCCGCGGAAATCAGGGCGGCGCGAGTCACGGCGAGCATCTTTCCTCTGCTGGGCGTCGCGCCCTTGATGGGCCGCACCTTCACGCAGCAGGAAGACGATCGCGGCCAGCAGGTAACCGTGATCAGCTACCCAATGTGGAACAGCCGCTTTCACGCCGATCTGCAGATACTGGGTCGCAAAATTGAACTCAACCGCAAGACCTACGAGATCATCGGAGTGATGCCGCGCGGATTCGAGTTTCCGCTCGTTCCCGGCCAAATGGATCAGATCCGGCTGTGGGTGCCCTTGAGTCCTACGCCCGATGAGCTGCAAGAGGCAGCTGCTTGGTGCTGCGGAATGGTAGGGCGCCTCAAGCCGGGTGTGACACCCGCGCAGGCCCAGCAGGACGCCGAGCGCGTCGCACAGCAGATCACGCGCAACTTTCCCGCCTACATGAGCAGCCAGCGTATCGGCGCCATGGTTCGCCCGCTGGCCGAAGACACGGTGACGCAGGTGCGGCCGCTGCTGCGTATGTTGTTCCTCGCCGTTGCCGTGGTGCTGTTTATCGCCTGCGCCAATCTCGCAGGACTGCTGCTCGTACGCGTGATTCGGCGGCGGCGAGAGATTGCGGTGCGGCGCGCGCTGGGCGCAAGCGGAGCCGTATTGTTGCGGCAGAGCCTCGTGGAAGCACTCGCGTTGAGCTTTGCGGGAGGCTTGATTGGACTGGGCTTGGCGGCGCTGGCCGTGCGGGTTGGCATCAGTCTTTTGCCGGAGACGCTGCCGCGCGTGGAATCTATCCGGATCGACTGGCACATGGTCCTGTTTGCGATAAGCACGGCAGTGCTCACCGGATTGCTCTGCGGGCTGGCCCCGGCACTGGCAGCGGCGCGCACCGGCGTGAACGAGACGCTCAAAGACGGCGGACTCACCGGATCGGCGAGTGGAGCGCAGGCGCGCCTGCGCTCTGCATTGGTAGTCGCGGAGATTGCCGTGGCTCTGGTGCTGCTGATCGCCTCAGGCCTGTTGCTGCGGAGCTTTGAGATGCTGCGCGAAGTGGATTTAGGCTTTCGCACCGATCACCTCCTAACCGCGAACTATAGGCTGCCGGAAAAGCAATACTCGAGGCAGGCCGCCATCGATACATTTAACAGCACCTTGCTACGCAGGCTCGAACGTTCGCCGGGCATCGAGTCCGTGGGGATCACGTCGTACCTTCCCGCTTCAGGAATGGTCCGCAACAGCACATTCGTCGCCGACAGTTACGTTCCGCCCAAAGCCACTGAAGTAGATATCGCCTGGCCGTCTCAAGTAATAGGCGACTACTTTCGGGCGGCTGGGATTCCGCTGCTGCGCGGCCGAGTGTTCACCGAAGTCGACAACATAAAGGCGCCGCTGGTCTGCGTCGTGAACCACAAGCTCGCCGAGCATTTCTGGCCCGGACAGAACCCGATTGGCAAGCGCTTGCGCTGGGGATACCCCAAGACGCCCACGCCCTGGATGACGGTGGTGGGCGTAATGGGCGATATCAAGCAGATGGCAGCGGACGCTCCGACGCAGTACGAGATCTACCAGCCCTCCAGCCAACTGATGGCTTCCTACGGAAAGCTGGTGCCGCCCGGCTTGTTGAACGCGCAGGCTGAAAGTATCGTCCTGCGTACGGCGCTGCCGCCCGACAGCATGATCGAATCGCTGCGCGCGACGGTTCTGTCCATCGATCCGCTGCTTCCGCTCACCGAGGCCTATTCGATGGACGAGGCGCTGAGCCGGACCGTGGCGCCACACCGGTTCAATGCCGCGCTGATCTCAAGCTTTGCCGCGGCCGCCGTGCTGCTGGCGCTCATCGGCATCTACAGCGTGATTGCGTTTTCCGCCTCCATGCGCACGCGGGAGATGGCGATCCGAATGGCCCTGGGATCGCAGCGCGCGGACATCGTGCGGCTGGTGCTGATCTCCGGAGCAAAACTGGCGGCGATCGGGGTCCTGACCGGCCTGGCTGGAGCTGCTGCTGCTTCCAGCCTCGTACGCAGCTTCTTGTTCCAGGTAAGCCCCTTTGATCCCCGCGTGCTTTCGCTGGCGGCTATAGCCGTGTTTGCGCTGGCGCTGCTCGCGTCTGCGTTTCCGGCGCGCCAGGCAGCTGCTGTCGATCCGATTGGAGCATTGCGAGGCGAATAGGAGTGCTATTCGCGTAGACACTCTGTTCTTGCCGTCTCAGCATGTCCATGTCTCGAATTCACAGGGTCTGCCAGTCCTGCCACTCATACCCCCCGCCCTATCGGGACTCAATACGTCATCCCCAACGAGGCTGCTCATCGAGGCTGATGCCCAATGCCGTCTTGGCAATTACCTCGTGTGTGAGGAACGAGTTTGCAGGATGGATTCTGCCGAGCCGGCCATCACGCAGAATTCGTTCGTATCCTTGAGAACGGAAGATACCCGCGCCGCCCAGAATATCGAGACCGAGATCTATGACACGCCATGAACCTTCCACCGCACGATATTTCGCGGCAAAAATCTTTGAGGGCCATCTCATTCCGTGCTCCACCCCTGCCGACCAGTCGTTTGCGATTCTATCGAGATGCGGTCCGATGGACTCGAGCTCGATCGTCATCTCTGCGATCGCGTGTTGCACCTCAGGGTGATGAGCCATTGTGCGTGTGATCGCAAGCGAACGCTTGTTCTTCAACGCAGCGGTGCATTTGTCGAGGGCTCGCTGTGCAAGACCGTAATAAATATTGCCGAAACCGACCAGGGCCCAGGCAAAGACCCCGAGCACGAACGCGTCGATGCCGGCTGCGCCTGCCGGAACGACGCGAGCCACATGCACATCGGGGACAAATGCGCCTTCCAGAACTGTGTCGTCGCTGCGGGTCGCCCGCATCCCCAACACATCCCATGTCTCCTTGATTATGTAGCCCGTCGTGTCTCTCATCATGAATGCGTGCACGACCTTCGGTTGTGACGGGTCGGTCATATCCATCCCATGAATGCCCAACCGCGTCCAGACGGGGGATAAGCTTCCGAATTGCTTGCGCCCGTGAAAGCGATAACCGCCTTCCACGCGCTCTGCCTTTGTGGTGGAGAGAAGAACCGGAACATCGTTTCCAGATTCGGCATGCCCTGCAGCGAAGATCTCGCCCGCGGCGGCATCACGCAAAAGCCATTCAAGAGACTTGTCGCCCTTTCGCCACAGATCGGCTGCCAGGCCGACCCAATAGAGATGCATGTTCACGCCAAGTGCCGTAGCAGGTGCGTAATAGCCCAGTCTCCGTTGTTCTCGAGCCATTTGGGCCAGCGATAGCCCGGCACCTCCTAATTCTCGCGGAATAGGCAGACGCAAGTATCCTGCACCTTGCAATTCTTCGAAGTCTTGATCGAAAAAGCGGCTTTCACGATCGTACGTAGCCGCCCGAGCTTCGAAACGCGCCAGCATTTCACTTGTCAGAGAGCCGGCGACAGACTCAGACTTGCCGGGCTCATCACGGGGTAAGTCGTTGGAGTTGATGGAAGTCGTTTCTTGAACGGTAGCCATGTGGAGGTACCTCAATCGCACTGATTTTGAAGTCATCATGGGAGCGGGCGAACCGAATGCTGCAATTTAAGCAGCGGAACGCCAGTACACCATGGAGTGCGCCGGCTGATCCAGCAGAATATGCCGCCGATCCAGCCGGCACCATCCCTAGGGACGCGCCTCGTACACAATGTTGAACGGAGTCTCAGCGGCGCGCCGGAACCGGGTGAAACCAGCAGCGTGAACCACTTCACGGATGCGTCTTTCGCCCGCCTGCGCCCCAAGGCAAAGTCCAACCTCCTGCGAACGAGAGCAAGGGGTGCAAAGCAGCGTCGAAAAGGAATACATCACTCTGCCGATGGGGTTCAGATTGTCCTTGAGTTCGTCATTTGCATAGGGTTCGACGATCATCCATGTGCCATTTTTGGCGAGAGTGCTGCGAACATGCGCCGCCGCTCCCACTGGGTCGCCCATATCGTGCAGGCAGTCAAACACGGTGACAAAATCATATTCCCGCCCCGGAAAATCCTTCGACGTCGCAGTATCGAAGACCGCGCGTTCGCCCACCCCTTCCCGTCGGGCATTCTCGCGTGCACCCTCAATCGATTTGTCGTGGTAATCAAATCCGAAAAACTGGGATTTTGGAAAGGCCTTAGCCATCAAAACAGTGGATGCGCCCTTCCCGCATCCCACATCGGCCACACGCGCGCCCCCTTCGAGTTTCGCCTGTACGTCATCGAGAGCGGGAATCCAGGAACTCACGAGATTTGCGGCATAGCCGGGCCGAAAGAACTTCTCGCAACCGTGGAAGACTCCGTCGCTGTGTTCGTGCCATCCCATTCCTCCGCCGGTTCGAAAGGACTCCGTGATGCGAGGGACGGCCGCAAGAGATCCAAGCGCCAGTTCAAACGCACCAGGAAGATAAGCGGGACTGTCCTCCTGCGCTAACGTGAACGCCTGCTCCTCGCTCAGGCTGAAGAGGTCTTTGGAACTGTCGTAGGTGATATAGCCTCCAGCCGCCTGTGAAGCGAGCCATTCCCGGACGTAACGCTCGTCGGTTGCGGTCATGCGGGCTAGTTCGGCTGCAGTGACCGGGCCTCTCGCCAGAGCTTTATAGAGTCCGAGCTTTTCGCCGATGACCACCATACCAGCGTGGACTGAAGCTCCAAGGTCCGAGACAAACTGGCCGATGAAGGTGTTGAGTTTGTTCATGTCGATAGCGGGTGCCTGCGTAGTTGCCATTTCGATCCTCCTTGACGCCGGAACCGCAAAGTCCCGGCATGCTGGCCGGCTTACGTGAGTGGATTTGTTAGAATTTGCACCATCGCGGCTTGCCCCAATTCCGGATCCTTCGTATGGTGCAACGGGGATGGCTGATCCAGCCCTATCTCGCTAAAGTAGCGCTTCCTTGGCTCCTCAGTAACGAAGGTTCTCCAAAAGAAAGACGAAATTCTCCGTAAGGTCACATGGCAAGTTTGCACGGAGGTACAAACTTCTCTGGAAACAGGACTGATCACATATGGTTTTGGTGACTTTACTCTGGATCTCGCGCGAGGCGGACTCTTCCTCACCGGCGAGCGGGTGAAACTTCGCCCAAAGGTCTTTGAAGCTCTCAAGTATCTCGTCGAGAATGCGGGCCGCCTCGTTGCCAAGGAGGAACTAGCAAAGGCCGTCTGGCCGGACAGCTTTGTCACGGATGACTCATTAGTGCAGTGCACGGTTGAACTGCGACGCGCATTAAGAGATCCCGATCAGCAGATGATCAAGACAATACCCCGCCGGGGATATCTCTTCGCGGTCACCGTCCGCCAATTGAATAGTCCGGCACCCTTGTCTGACGCAACAGCCCCGCCGACTCCGATGCGGGATCCCACACCTGCTGTTGAAAAACTCTCGTCCAAACGTATCGGCTTGCCGATGCCTCGGACGTTGCTCGTCGGGCGGGAAAAGGAACTGAACGAGGCTGCGAAGCTCATTCTCGATCCCAATGTCAGGCTACTAAGCCTGACCGGTACAGGAGGTGCAGGAAAGACTCGACTTGCCCTCGCAGTTGCAAGACAAGTGGCTGACGACTTCACCGGTGGCGTCCAATTTGTTGCGTTATCGTCCATCACAAGCCCCGATCTTGTGGGCGCGGCCATTGTTAAGGCTCTCAATCTCCAGCAGGTGGCGACTCGGACGATTCTACAGGTAATTGCTGATCAGATCGAAGCTAACGGTCCATTCTTGCTCCTCCTGGACAATTTTGAGCAGGTGCTCCCGGCCGCCCAGCTGGTTTCGGAGATTCTGAGTCACTGCACTTTCCTGAAGATATTGGTCACTACCCGAGCTTCTTTGCAGATCTATGGAGAGCAGGAGTTTCCCGTAACGCCGTTGCCCGTTGGCCCCGCCGCCCAACTTTTTCATCAACGAGCAATGGCGGTTCGGCCTAACTTCGCTGTCACCCCTGAGAATGAAACGGCAATTCGAGACCTCTGCGACCGCCTAGACGGCTTGCCATTGGCGATTGAGCTCGCTGCGGCGCGGACAAAGGTGCTATCTCCAGCGGCCATCCTCGATCGGCTGCAGAGTCGATTGCAGCTTCTGACAGGTGGCGCCTCTGATCTACCCGAAAGACAAAAGACGCTCCGCAAGACAATCGACTGGAGCTACGATCTCTTGAACTCCGCTGAGCAGACGTTGTTCTGGCGCTTTTCCGTCTTTGTGGGCGGTGGGACCCTCGAGGCAGCAGAAGCCGTCTGCAACACCAGTCAGGATCTTGAGATCGGAGTGTTCGAAGGCCTGTCTTCGCTGCTCGATAAGAATCTCATTGAACGAGCTGAGAGTCTCCAGGCCGAGCCGCGCTTCACGATGCTGGAGACAATTCGTGAATACGCGCTCGAACGTCTGATTTCGAGTGGAGAAGAGCGGCAGACACGCCGGAGTCATGCGGCCTATTGCCTCGTGATCGCTGAGGAGGGCAATCCAGAACTTGATCCAACCGCGCGAACTGAATGGCTTTCACGATGCGATCTGGAAATCGATAACTTTCGTAGCGCGTTGGATTGGCTGATCGAGAATCATCAAATCGAGTGGGCTCTTCGCCTATCCATGGCGCTTTTCCGTTTTTGGGACATGCGCGAGCATTTCCTGGAAGGGCGTACACGACTTGAAGCTCTGCTTCGGGTTGCTGAACACGGTTATCCAAAGGAGCGCGGCAGGATTTGTACTTTTCTGGGAGCTTTGGCAACGCCGCAGGGAGACTATGAGGCGGCGGATGCTTTTTTAAAGCAAAGTTTCGCCTTGTATCGCGAACTGAATGACCATTGGGGAATGGCAGCCTCGCTGAATGCGCTCGCGGTCGCCACGCGCGATCGAGGCGATTTCGATCAGGCTCTACGCTACTTTGAACAGAGCCTTGCATATTGGCGCAAGCTGCCGGATCGCCTCTCCATGGCAAGGTGTTTGCACAATCTCGCCAATGCGGCGAAAATGCGGCGTGACTTCGGACCTGCGGCTGAAGCGCTCGCGGAGGCGACCTCCATATTCGAAGAAGTTGGAGACCCAAGTGGCGCAGCGTGGTCGATTAATCAGTCGGGTGATCTCGAACTGGAGCAAGGGCGAATCGAAGCAGCACAACACCTCTACCGTACAGCGTTGAGAGCCTTCCGCAACGTGGGAGACCGCTGGGGCTGCGCGCGATCCTTGGCCGATCTTGGATACATTTTCTGCAAAAAGGGCGAGTTTGGCGCCGCGCACAAGGCGTATCGCGAAGCTTTGGAACTGTTCACAGAGCTCGGTCACCGGCGGGGCATAGCACGGGGGCTGGAAGGGATGGCGTGCCTGGCAGCAACCAGCGGAAATCCCTGCAGAGCACTGACCTTGGCAGCCGCAGCGGATCATTTGCGGAACCAGATAGGCTCCCCACTGCCTCACACAGAGCGCATCAAACTAGAAACAGAGATCGATCAAGCCTGGCATGCCATAAGCACCGACAAGGGACAAACCTCTTGGGAGCGCGGTCAAGAGATGCTGCTTCAGAGCGCTGTCCTCTTTGCGCTCGAGCCGCCGGAACCAACTAATTGTATGCTGCGGGATTAATGAGCCTGCGTACTGCTGAAACGCGATCCGCCCGGATTCCACTCTTCCGCGCGTGCTCACGGATAGTTTCCTCGTCGGGTGCCAGATACACACAGTACACCTTGTCCTCTGTCACATAACTGTGCAGCCACTGGATGTGGGGCCCCATATCCTTCAGAGTCTCCAGTGAGCGAATGGAGACCTCCCTGATCTGTTCTTCGCTCAGCAATCCAGCGCCCGGAATCTCGCGTTCAATGACGAACTGCGGCATGGATGCGGATTCTAGCACCCCAATACGCTCTCATGAAAGCCCACTCATTGAGTCTTTCACGTTGTTCTGCCGATCAGGCTGAATTCTGCATCGTACATTCAGGTCGGCTCTGCTGGTGGAATAAGTCGCTGCGATAAAGAAAATTGCTTGTACCTGGCGCGATCCCTTCAAAGGACCGGCAGGGTCGGAAAACGATTCTCATTGTGCTCGCGGATCCCAATCCTTCCGATATTCCCGGCTCAGATATCTGTCAGCCTCCGCCACATTCGTGACCGTCTGAGATTGCCCATCGTAAAGCAGTTTTTTGCCTGTCCGCAGTGCGACCGCGTACAAGTTGACGGCCTCTGAAATGGGCCACGCGTTCAGGAAGCTCGAGGGCGATTGCGGTCCGCCACGCACAGCGGCAACCCACTGACGTATCCCCGACGAAACTTGCTGTCCACGGACACGAACCGGCGCATCCAGATCTTTGTCCATCTTTCCTTGCGATATCAGATGTGGATCCTCAAGCTGAAAGCCAGACAGGATCTTTCCCTTGCTGCCGACAAACATCATGCCCTCGATCGGAAGCTCTTCGTCATCGATCTCAAGCTCCTCCGGCGTCTGGGGACGCATCCCGCCGTCATACCACACCAGATCCACCGCGGGCCTCTTTCCGCTTGCCGGATATTTAAAGCGCACAACACTTGCCGTCGGGAACGAGAAGTCGTTATTCACTGTGAACGCGATCCCATCCTTCAACCCGCACGTGTGAGTTAGCGTCGGCTCGACACTGGTGGGTGACTTCAGATCCAGGGCATTGAACACCGTCCACAGGCTGTAATGTCCCATGTCCGCCATGGAACCACCTCCGAAGTCATACCACCCGCGGAATACCATGTGAGTGTACTCAGGCGAATAGGGCCGCTCGGTCTCAGGCCCAAGCCACAAGTCCCAATCAAAGCCTTCCGGAACAGGCGTGGACGCAGTCGGCACGCTGGTGTACTGCGGCCATACAGGACGATTCGTCCAGTTATGAATTTCACGCAGATCGCCGATTGCCCCGCCATTGATCCACGCCATTACCTGATCCATGGATCCATTCGCTTCCCACGGCATAAAGTGCGTGGCAACACCCGTTTCTCGCGCGGTATCGATCACCAGTTTGGCTTCGCGCAATCGGTTGGCAATGGGCTTATGCATGATGACGTGCTTGCCCCTCTTCATAGAAGCAATACTGATGATGCCGTGAAGATGGTCCGGCGTCATGATCTTGACGGCGTCTACGTCTTTTTCTTTGTCCAGCAGTTCGCGAAAATCAGGGTATGAAGAGCACCCCTTGAACGCGGCCCCCTCACGCTCGGTCGCGTAGTACGTTTCGACAAAGTCCTTGGCCACATCACGGCCTCCGGGGACAGTTCCTTCGGTTCCCCCCATCCATTCAGGCTTCCCCAGGACCGTCCGCAGTTCATTGAGAAGGTCATCCCTTCCCCAATCCCGGTATCCGATTGCATGTTTCGAAGGATCACAGACTGCGACAATCTGGATCTCAGGAGTCGCAATTAACCTCGGCATCTCGCGGAGACCCTGCGTGCCTGTGCCGATGTATGCAAGCGTGATTTTGTCGCTTGGCGGGACGACTCCGGTCCCTCCCAATACATGCCTTGGAAGGATCGTGAAACAAGCGGTAGCGGATGCGGTTTCAAGAAACTCGCGGCGATTCATCGTAAGTATGACCCTTTCTGCTGCTCATCGCATTACAACGGACACGGTCCTAGGGGCTCCCCAAAACGGCCCGATTATATAATCTGTCAAACCTGAAGCTGCTGAAGATATGGCACGGACGCTTTCATCAAAGGCAGGTCCATTTCGACGAAGTAGTTCTTGATGCCTCCTGTCTTCGCAGTCGCAAAAATCTTCTTCCAGTCGAGAGTGCCCTGGCCCACCGGTACGATGGAGCGCTTTTTCGCCGACCATCCCTGCACGTGCATGGAGATGAATCGGCCGGGATACTTCGCAAAATATTCCGCCGCGTCAAATCCTTCGGCGATCGTCGATACCTGGAATTGGAACTGCACGGCTTTTGGATCGAGAAGCTTGAACAGCAGGTCGTAAGTCCGCTGGCCGTCCACGGTAGTGCATTCGAAATCCTCGTTGTGAAGTCCCTGCACAATGCCAGCCGCCGCCGCATGTTCGCCGATCTTCTCGTATTCCGATGCAGTGCGCTTTACATCATCCATGGTGGGATTCTTCGGACCGCCGAGGCTGGCCACGAGCATCTGCGTTATCCCCATGTCTTTGGCCCACGAAATGCGCCCGTCCTGGTCCTTACGCAATTCATCGAGCGAAAAATGACTGCTCACGCAAATCAGACCCGCATCCTCAATGATGGATCTCAATTCTCTTCCGCTCTGCTTCCTCAGACCGCCGAACCCCGAGTCGGCATACCCTATTGGTGAGCACATCTCGATGCTCTTGAAGCCGGCCGCAGCCAACTGCTTGAGGGTTCCCGGGAAATCCCTTGCAATCATGCTGCGCACCGGCCAGGTCTGACATCCGATAGGAAGTCCCAGAGGGTTCGCATAAGCCATCTTCTCTCCCGACCAGAGGAGTTCTCCGACGGCAACACACATCCCGGCCTGCTTTACAAATGTTCTCCTTGAGATAGTCTGCACGCGTTTCTCCTTATACGGCTGCGAGGACATTGTAAGCGCGCCGACGCAACCGCGCTGAAATAGACGGAAGCCTGTCGAGAGCCGGAGACATAGACTGAAAAAAGTACTGAATGCCGCCTCTCCTGTAGACCGACGGGGTTCCGCCCTTCGAAGGTATGAGATGGATTTCAGTTGCCGATCCGGTTTTCGCCCAGGCCAATTAGACTCGTGGTGATCGGGATTTCTTCTGTAGTCCTGAAGTACACGGATTTGAGTCATGCTTTGCTGTCTTTTCGCGTCTTTTATTCGACCTGCGAATCCAAAGCTCTTGAAGCCAACTCCTAAAATGGACAGTCGGCCAATTTATGGTCGTCTCGACACAACAATGATTCAAGCAAGGGCGGCGCAATGCGCATCGGCATCACCTGCTATCCCACTTACGGCGGCTCCGGAGTAGTCGCGACCGAGCTCGGCATCGAACTCGCCGCTGCCGGTCACGAAGTACATTTCATCTCCTACTCGCAACCCTTCCGCCTCACTGGGCGTGATGACGGCATCTTTTATCACGAGGTGCCCGTCTCCAGTTATCCGCTGTTTGAGTTCCCGCCATACGATCTCGCTCTTGCTTCCCGCATGGCTGAAGTCGCCGAGTTCTGCAACCTCGACCTCCTCCACGTCCACTACGCAATCCCCCACTCGGTCAGTGCGCTCCTCGCCCGCCAGATGCTGGCTTCCCGCGGACGTAAGCTCCCATTCGTCACCACGCTTCATGGCACCGACATCACGCTTGTCGGCTTGGATCGCAGCTATCTCCCCATCACTCGCTATTCCATCCAGGAGAGCGATGGGGTCACCAGCATCTCCAGCTATCTAAGGGACAAGACCGTCACAGACTTCGAAATCTCCCGCCCCATCGAGGTCATTCCCAACTTCGTCAACTGCGACGTCTACACACCGATTGCCGAAGATGAGCTTCGCACCCGCGCGCGTTCCAAATTCGCCCAGCCCGATGAAGCCGTCTTCATCCACCTCTCCAACTTCCGCCCCGTCAAGCGCGTCGTCGATGTCGTTAAGGTGTTCGCTCAAGTAGTTCAGGAAGTCCCCTCGCAGCTCATTCTCGTTGGAGATGGCCCGGACCGCTCCGCAGCCGAGTGGCTCGCGCACGACCTCAAAATTAATCACCGAATTCACTTCCTGGGCAAGCAGGAGCGCGTCAACGAGTTGCTCCCTCTCGCCGACCTCATGGTCATGCCCAGTTCCCTGGAGTCCTTCGGCCTCGCCGCACTTGAGGCCATGGCCTGCAAAGTCCCTGCCATCGCCACCCTTGTCGGTGGTGTTCCGGAACTCATCGAAGACGGCATTACCGGCCTGCTCTACCCAGTCGGGGACATCGAAGGCATGGCTGCCGGCGCTGTGTCTCTCCTGAAAAACCGCTCCCGCCTCGACGCTATGCGTGAAGCCGCCCGCAAAGACGCTCAGAAGCGCTTCTGCGCTTCCCTCGTAATTCCCAAATACGTAAAGTACTACGAGCAAATCCTGGCCGGCTGAAAGCCGGCTCAGCGCACACCAAGCAAGGCTCGTGAGCCTCTTTCCGCTCCTCCGTCACGAGTGACTTGCTCTGTCCACGTCAACGCACAACGAAGATCCACTTGCAGAGATTGGTTCATGGCCGGTGGAATCCGGTTACCCATCTTGCAGCGAGGTGGAGCGCCACGCATACTCCGAATCCGTTCAATCGCGTTGAGTCCGAGCTGCGGCTTACAGTTCGCGAATGGCAGTCACAGGGTTTCGGCGCATCGCTCGGTGTGCCGGAAAGTAGCACGCTGCCAAGGACATTGTTCCCAGGAGCATCACCACGGAAGCAACGGTCATGGGATCGTTGGCGCCGATTCCGTACAACAGCCGGGTAATAAGACGTGTCAGTCCCAACGCAAACGCCAGTCCCACAGCCAACCCGATGCCTGTGAGCCATAATCCTTGCATCAGCACGAGCTTCAGCACGTCCACACGTGAAGCACCCAAAGCCATTCGCACTCCGATCTCGTGGGTCCGCATCTGGGTGCGGTAGGCCACGACTCCGTAGATTCCGGTGACCGCAAGCACCAGCCCGATAAGCGCGAACACCCCCGCCAGGGCGCTTTGTACGACGGCGAAGCTGCTCGCCAACTGGGTGCTCTCTCGCATAGGGCGCACGTCGAAAACCGGCATCCGTGTATCGATTTCATGAATGGCGTGCTCCACCGCGGGCGCAAGGTAGGCCGGATTTCCCTCGGTCTTCACCTGCACGATGGTCTCGTACCCCGCCTGGAAAAAGCTCATATATACCATGGGCTCGGGAAGCTCGTTCATTAACATATGCGTGGAATTTTTCGCGACGCCAACAACCGTAAAAGGGCGGCCCCACACCATGAGTTTCTTTCCCAGCGGATCCTGTCCTGGCCAGTAGCGCTTCGCGGCGGTTTGATCGACGATGAGTACTTGTGGGGCCTTTTCATCGTCATTCGGCGTAAACTCGCGTCCTTCCAGAATGGGTATATGCAGGGATTCGAAGTACTGCGCGGACACCTCGGCGTGGTACACCTGCAAAGCTTCATGCGGGTGCGGCACATACCCCTCCGGATACGCATCGTCGCCCTTGTGGCTCAGGGTCATCGGAACCCAGTCGGTGAAAGACGCCATTTCTACGCCGGGCAATGCCGACACGCGGTCAAGTATCTTGTGACGGACCACGCGCTCTTGGTCGCGGCTGTAGCCGACGATATTCGTTCCTACAGACGCAGTGAGAATGTGGTCCTGCTCAAATCCCGGATCCGCATTCGCGAGATTCCGCAAGGTTCGCAGAAAGAGCGCAGAGCACAACAGCAGCGGAAGGGACAGCGCGATCTGGGACACCACCAGCGCGCTGAGCAATCTGCGGTTGCGTGAGCCGCCGGAGATACTGGCAGACTCTGCCTTGAGCACCTCAAGGGCCGGCGCATGGGAAGATCGCCAGGCGGGGAGCGCGCCGCATAGCATGCCGGCCAATAGAGAAAACACTGCAATCCCGATGACCACGTTGTGGTCCATGCTTCCGTTCAGGGTAGTGGGACCCGCGCTCGCTCGAAAGAACCATGCGAATGTCTTCGAAGTCCAGGATGTCAATACAAGGGCCAGCGCTCCTGCGACAAGGGAAAGAACCACGCCCTCAAGCACCATCTGCCGTATCAGTTGGATCTGACTGGCCCCGAGCGACTGCCGGATTGCAAGCTCACGCCGCCGGGCTACAAACCGCACCAGCGTAAGCGTCGCCACGTTCGCGCAGGTCAGCAACAGCACCAAACCGGAGAAGGCGAGCAGAATGGGCAGCGTGGCCGCCATGAATCCGTTGGCGCCAAATGGCGAGCGCCACATAGGATCGAGCGAGATTCGGTTCTCGCCCAGATGATCGTCTGGAAACGCCGCGACGATACGGTGCATCACGGTGTCGAGATCAAGGGTCGCCCGCTCACGGCTCACGCCGGGCCGCAATCTTCCGATTACGTTCAGCCAGACCGCGCCACCACTGCGATGCGTCATCCGCCACGCATCCGTCCCGAGAGGATCGAGCGTCACCCACAGATCGTCACGCAGGCCGGGCATTGCTCCCACAAACCCCTCCGGCGCCACACCGATCACCGTCACAGGATGCCGGGCGAGCTCGATCGACTTGCCCACAATCGCCGGGTCTGCGGCAAAACGCGTCTTCCAAAGCGAATAAGCCAGGATCACGTTGGGCACGGCATCTGGACGCGTCTCTTCTTCAGGCAGAAAGAATCGTCCCAGCACCGGCTTGATGCCGAGCACATCGAAATAATTCGCCGTCACGTTCGCAATATAGGCGCGCTCCGGCTGTGCGCCGCCAGTCAGAGTGATCCAGTCGTGATGATAGGCAAGCATTCCGGCAAGGGTGTGGTTCTGCTCGCGAAGATCGCGATAGTCGAGATATGAGAAAGGCGGAGTCGGTGAGAAGTTCCGTTCCCCACGCTGCAGGCTCACAAGCTCGCCCGTGTCCCGCGCGCCAGGAATCGGACGCAGCATTGTGCCGTCAATCCAGCTGAATACGGTGCTGTTGGCGCAGATAGCTACGGCCAGCATCGCCGTCGCCGTGATCGTGAAACCGGGACTCTTGCGCAGTTGCCGCAAGGCAAAACGGACATCCCGGCCTAGTTGTTCAAGCCAAGCCTGGCCCCACATGTCGCGCGTCACGTCCTGCACCAGGAGGACATTTCCAAACTCGCGCGTCGCCGCCTGTCGCGCCGTCTCTTTTGTCTCGCCTCGCGACATCCGATCTGCAATTGCCATCTGCAGGTGCGCATCGATCTCTTCCTGCAATTCACGCTTGCGCCGCTGAGAACCGAAGCTCGGGAACCACTTCATGACTCACTCTCCTCCGGCTTCACGTACATCACCAACCCAATCGCTTCGACAATCCGCTCCCATCGGCCCAGATCCGATGCCAGCTGCTTCTTCCCTTTGGCGGTGATTCGGTAATATCGAGCTCTTTGCTTGCTCTCTGATTGCTTCCATTCAGACTGCACCCAGCCCTGGCGCTCCAATCGATGGAGAGCCGGATACAGTGATCCAGTCTCCACCTGAAGCACATCTCCAGATCGCAAACGCAACGCCTGGACAACTCCATATCCATGCTGCGGACCCCATTGCAGCGTTTGAAGAATGAGCATGTCGAGTGTTCCCTGCAACAGCTCAATCCGGTTCTTGTACTGGTCCTTCTCGCTCATAGATGTAGGCACTCTACTCCCAATGGAGGTAGATTGTCTACTTAGCCTTCCTAATAACGCTCAAAATCCGAATCCAGGCTTCAGCGGATCCTCAGATGAGATCGCATCCTGCCGGATCGCGAACGGCCGCATCAGTCCCTGGCACAAAACAGATATTTGAAGTGAGCTAGTTCAAGCGGGCGCGACGAGCAGCAACGATTAGAACCGGCTCTATCCCCCGAGCGCAGCCCCATCAACAGTGACCCTGACGGCAAACTGCAGTCCTTCCCAGAATCCCCGCACCAGCCTCACAGTCTCATCCGCGACCTGCTCCGGCGTTCGCACCTCGACGTCGCGCAGCGAGGGATCAGCAAGCTCCTTGGCATCCGCCACCACCGCCACGCACTTCTCCGCGCGATACGTGCAAGAGGCCAGGTCCGCAATCGACGTGTTCTTCATCGGCGACATCAGCACCGTCTTCGGCGGAGCCATCCGATCGAGCAGAGAAAAAATCTCCAGCTTTGATTCCAGTTCATCCGGAACGCAATCAATCGCCAGGTCCGCCTCGCGCACGGCTTCTTCAATCGTCGAGACGAAGCGCACCTTGGGCAGCGCCGCCGGCCCCAGCTCCTGTCGCAGATACTCCTGCGCATGATGCAGATTCGAAGGCATCACGTCTTCCAGCAGCACCTCGTAGCCCACCCGGGCTGCCGCCAGAGCGAGCTGTCGGCCCAGCGGACCGGCTCCAATTATCGCAACTTGCATTCGCTGATCTATTTCGCTGTGAGGGCCTTCGCCACGTCTTCCGCATTCGGCTTGGAGTGCCCGAGATGCTCAGCAATCCGCGCCCGCTCCTCGGCAGTCAGCGTTGGCACAAGAGCAAGAATTCGTCGCAGGGTCACCGCGACGTCATCGATGTAATTCATCAATCGGATTGCTTCACCAGAGAGCGGCATTGAGAGGTCCTCGTAGTTAAGTTCAGACCTCATTGTAGGCGGTAGGGCCGCGAAGGTGAAAGCTGGTGCAACATCCTACTGCTCAAACCGCATCAGCACCGAGATCATCGCCTTCGACAGATCATCTGTCTGGTCCGTCGTCAGTGTCGTCGACGAAAACCACGCGGTCGAATCCACCTCATCCCGTGTCACCACAATCAGTTCATACTCACGATCGAAGCCCAGCGCCTTGCCGCTGAAAGTCACCTTCTTCTTCTCGGCGTCGAACTGCAGCGAGATAGCCTGGTCGTCCTCGCGCCGAACTTCCATTCGGTCCTGGCTCGGGGCCGCCGGACGCAGAACAACCCGCCCAGCCTTCGTGTTGACGCTCTCACAACGAATCGCGATCACCTCGCGAAGCGCATTCCACTGGTGTGGAAGCTGCCGCAGCAGCAAAGCCGCCCGCGCATCAGCTTTCCGTTTCACTTCAACCGCAACCGACCTCTTCGGCTCATAAAACGAAAGCTCCTCTTCTTCCCACGTAAGGGGAACCTTCTTCTCCGGCTTCTCCATCCCAGATGGTTCAGGCTTCGTCACCTCGGCTATGCGCCGGGCAATCGCATCAGAGGTACTGGTTGGTGCTGCGGCAGTGTGAGCGCTCATGCAGGTGGTCCCTTTCGAGCGATCTTACCCCACATCAACACCATCTTCGATTCCCACGAGAGTGGAGGGTAACGGTACTTTCTGTGTAGAGAATCCGCATTCGGGAACCCACCCCCTTCCCAATATCCGTGCAGCCGTCTGCGAGCACTTCATCTGCATCGAAGTCCAGGCAAAGGCCTCGAGTCCGTCTCCAAACTCCTCCAAAGCAACTCCTGAATTGACTCAGCGAACGGCTCTCAGCGTCAGTTGAACCCCTGAACTCTGCTCCGTGACCTCTGTTCTCCGTTCTCTACAAACAGCAAAGCGGCCCACCCTCCCACAAGGAGTGGACCGCCTCACCGCATTCCGGACTGAACTCCTTGCCCGCCGGAAACCTTTCGGATCACTGATCACCAACCACTGATGACTCTCTTTACAGCGTCCTCTTGAACAAGGGCGTCGCCACCAGCAGCGTTCCGATCCCGAACGCAAACAGAAAAATCAAATCCCCCCGGATAGCCACAAGCCCGCCGTCCTTCAGCAGAATCGCCTTGAACCCATGAATCGCATACGTAAATGGATCCACGATCGCTATCCCGCGAAGCCATTTCGGAAAGGCCGCCACTGGCGAAATCGCCCCCGAGGGAAAGAACAACAGGGTATTCAGCACACCAAACATCGCCCTCGGCACCAGCGGATCGTCCACCCGCACCATCATCAGAAACATCATTCCATTGAATGCCAGTGACGTCCCCAGAATCAGCAACAACAAATCCAAATCCGCACCCGGCCGGAAAATCGTTCCCAACCCGGCCATCAGCGATCCAATCACCGTGATCGAAATCCCCGCAAGCAATGCCTTGATCGCGCCCGCAGCGTTCAGCCCCATCACCAGTTCAAGCTTGCTGATCGGCGTCACCAGATATCCCTCATGCACGCCACGCGCCTTGTCGTCGATGTACAACATCCCGCCGCCGATCATTACCGAGATGTACATCGCAAGCGCAATCGATCCCGACAACAGATACTTCATATACTCGACATACGGATACAGTTCCACAATTTCGAGCGCGATATTCTTCACCACACGCTGCTCGATCACCGGCTGATTCAGAGCATTCACCAGCGACTGCATCTCCCCCTCGATGCTCCCGCTCATGATCTGGTCCGAGTTATCCACTACCAGCCCCAGCCTCGGTGCATCCTGTGCGTAAACCCGCCGCGAATACTGCGCCGGAATAATCACAGCCGCGTCTACCTTGCCCGTCCGCACATCCTCCTTCGCCTGTGTCTCGTTCTCGTAGTTCACGGTTTTGAACGTCGCAATGTTTGCCGCTACCGAGTCGAACGCCTCGCGCACCTTCACAGCCTGCGGCCCGCCATCATGATCCACCACCGCAACCTTCGCGCCCTGGATGTGCCCGCCATACGCATGACCCAGAATGATCAGTTGCACAATCGGCAGCATCATCGACATGATCATCAACACCGGCGAGCGGAAGAACTTCCGCATCTCGCGTTCCACAATTGCCATGAATCGGTTCATCAGTGTGCTCCCGGCCGCGGCGGCATCTGGAACACGGCCTTCACTGTCTCGTCGCGCAACTGCCTGCCCGTGTAATGAACGAACACGTCATCCAGCGTCGTGTTCTGCACCATCAGCGACCGTAGCTGCTCACCCATCGCATTCGTCATCTCCACCAGTTGCGCCGTCGTCTGCGATCCGTTCGAGGTCAGCACGCGGTACACACCCGCCGACTGAGCCTCCACTTCCGTCACGCCGCGCAACTGCTTCAACCGCGACTTCCAGTCCTCATCCTCCCGACTGAACTGCACCTCCACCACATTCGATCCCGGTACGCTCTGCTTCAGTTCCACAGGCGTCCCCAGCGCTACAAGCTTTCCGTGATCCACGATCGCAATGCGATCGCACAGCCTGTCCGCCTCTTCCATGTAGTGCGTCGTCAACAACATCGTCAGATTGCGCGTCTTCTTCAGGTTGTTCAGCATCTCCCACACCGCAATGCGGCTCACCGGATCCAGCCCCGTCGTCGGCTCATCCAGAAAGAAAATCCGCGGATCATGCACCAGACCGCGCGCAATCTCCAGCCGCCGTCGCATACCGCCTGACAGCGTCTTGGTCTGTGCACCCCGCCACTTCGTCAGATCCACAGCCTCCAGAACCTCGGCGATATTCTTCTCCCGCTCGACCCGGGGCACGCTGTAGAGCTTCGCGTAGATAATCAGGTTCTCTTCCACCGTCAGATCCTGGTCGCTCGTCAACGCCTGCGGAATTACCCCGATCATCCGCCGCACCGCATTCGAGTCTTTCGCCACATCGTGACCGCCAACCACGGCCTTTCCGCTCGTCACCGGGATCAGCGTCGTCATCATCCGAATCAGCGTGCTCTTCCCTGCTCCATTCGGCCCCAGCAAACCGAAGATCTCGCCTTCAGCCACCTCGAAGTTCACGCCCTTCACCGCTTCAAAGTCGCCATACTTCTTCACGATGTTCTCCACGCGGATCGCCGGTTCGGCCGGCGTCGGCAGAGGATCGTGCGTAGGCGTGACTGTCCGCGCGTGCGACGTCATTGGTTCACCAGCTTGTCTTTCGGGATATAAACCTCTGCCGTCATTCCCGGCACGAACTTTTCATCCTGATTCGGAATCAGCAGCTTCAGCCGCACTGTCTTGATGTCCCGCTTGCGACTTCCATTGATATCTCGCTGCGTCGCGAAATCTGCTTCAGCCGACTTCGCAATCACTTTCCCCTGCACGCTCCCGCCGCTCGGCATCACCACCTTAAGTTCGTCGCCAAGCTTTACCGCATCCGCTTGGGTCTCCGGCAGCGGTGCATACACCCACGTCTGCGACAAATCCATAATGGTGGCAATCGTTCCGCCCGCCTGCAATACTTCTCCCTGCCGCGCCGCCAGCACATTCACTGGACCCGCCACCGGCGCGAACACTCTTGCATACCCAAGCTGCACGCTTGCCTGATCCGCCAGCGCCTTCGCGTTTTGAACCATTCCTCGCGTCGATACAACCGTCTTCGCC
>DATNFD010000043.1:0-11686 GCA_035606555.1 Occallatibacter sp. | reverse complement strand
GCGTGAGGGCGTTGAACGCGGAAATGGAGATGGAAAAGGCGATGGTCAGAGCGAATTGGCGAAACAGAATTCCCGTGGTGCCCGGGAAGAATGCGACTGGCACGAAGACCGCAACCAGAACCAAGGAAGTTGCGATGACTGCGCCGGCAACTTCCGCCATTGCGTTCGAAGCAGCTTTGTGGGGATCGTGTTCACCTTCCTGAATGTGACGCTCGATGTTCTCAATCACCACGATTGCGTCGTCGACCACCAGTCCGGTCGCAAGCGTGATTCCGAACAATGTCAGGGTGTTGATAGAAAACCCGAGAAGTTTTACAAAAAGGAAAGTTCCGACCAGGGAAACTGGAATCGTGACTGCGGGAATGATGGTGCTGCGCCAGTCTTCGAGAAAGATGAAGATCACCAGAATGACCAGCCCAATTGCCTCGCCGAGAGTGGTGAGAACGTCGCGAATTGACTCGCTGACGGCCTCGGTCGTGTCGAAGGCGTTCTCATAGACCATGCCCGGGGGGAAGCGCTTGCTGAGGCGATCGAGTTCGTCGAGGGCGCGGCGGCGAACTTCGAGGGCGTTGGCATTGGAAAGCTGGGTGATGCCGATGCCCACGGCCTGGCGCCCACCGTACTTCAGCTCAGAGCTGTAGTCCTCCGCGCCCAGTTCTGCTCGGCCGACGTCACCAAGCCGCACCAGCGTGCCGTCCGCGCTGGTTTTGAGGATGATGTTGTCGAATTCTTCGGGCTTGACCAATCGACCCATGGCCCGGACGCTGATCTGATATTGCTGACCGGGCACGGTGGGCGGCTGCCCCACGGACCCGGCCGCGATCTCCACGTTCTGCTCCTGCAATGCTCCGACGGCATCGCTCGCCGTCAGCCCGCGACTGGCGAGCCGTTGCGGATCAAGCCACAAGCGCATGGAGTAGCGCCGTTCACCGAAGACGATGACCTGGGCAACACCGGGGACACGCTTCAATGCGTCGCGAACATACAAGTCCAGGTAGTTGCTCATAAAGAGCGGGTCGTAGCGTCCGTCGGGCGAGTAAACGGCAGCGCCAAATACGAAATTGTTGGACGCCTTAGTCACGATCACGCCCGTGTTCTTCACCGCTGCGGGCAATCTGCCGAGGGCAATGCTGACCCGGTTTTGAACGTCGACAGCGGCAAGATCAGGATCGCGATTCAACTCAAAGGTTGCGGTGATGGAACTTGATCCGTCGTTGCCGCTCTCCGAGCTGATGTAGCGCATGCCTTCGGCGCCGTTGATCTGTTGCTCGAGGGGAACGGTGACTGCGCTCTCAACGGTTTGCGCGCTGGCCCCGATGTAGACGCTGGTTACCGAAACCTGTGGTGGAGTGAGGTTTGGAAATTGAGAGATGGGCAGCGAAGGAATCACTACTGCGCCACCAAGAATGATCATCAGCGCGCAAACGGTCGCGAAAACCGGACGATGGATGAAAAAATTAGCGAACATGAAGTAGGCTTCAGCCGCTAGGCCTTAGCCCGAAAATCCCAAAACTCCGTCTGCTAAAGGCAGATGAAGGCCTGGGCCCCAACTCTCAAATGCATGCTCAAGCGAAGACGCCTGAAATCTGAGCCTGATGTCACACTTGCGGCATTACCGCCGCACCGTCGGTCAGGAACTGCGTGCCTGAAACGATCACCTTATCTCCGGCATTGATGCCGTCCAGCACGACGTAGTCGTTCCCGATCATCTCGCCGACATGCAGCATCTTTTGTCGCGCGACAATCTTCCCGTTCTCGCTCTGTGCGACGAAAACAAAGTGTTGTCCGCCTAAGGTGATCACCGATAGCACCGGAACGCGTGGAGCATGCCGTTCTCCCCAAACTACGCGCGCGCGGATGAATTGCGATGTGCGCAGCCGTTCGCGATGGTTCGAGATTGTCGCCTTGGCCAAGATGCTTTGCGTACTGGTGTCCACCTGGGGAGAGATAAAGGTGATTCGGCTCTCGGCCAGCGTCTTGCCGCTGGCGTCTACGATTTCAACCGGCATACCCATCTTGAGCTGTGACGAGCGTTCGACCGGGACATAGAGATAAGCCTCCAGCGCTCCCGGTTGATCCACCGTGGTCAGCAGAGTGGAAGTCACCACTCGATCGCCGACGCGGACCGGGATATCCCCAACGATTCCCTCCCGCGGAGCGAGCACCCTGTAGTAGTGCAACTGCACCTGCTGCTGCTTGACTTGCGCATCGAGGGATTGGAGTTGTGCTTTCGCCGTGTCGAGGGCAGCTCTGGCCTGGTCGAGATCTTGCTTGCTCACCACCCCGGCTTTAAACAGACCGCTAGTCCGCTCGAATTGCTGCTGGGCAAGAGCGACATTCGCTTCTTGGGCGGCGCGTATTTGCTCCTGGCTGCTGACGGTGGCCTCCTGCTTACGCGGGTCGATCTGCATCAGGGCCGCACCGATCGAGACGTGGTCGCCTGAGTGAACGTAAATCTGGGTGATCTGGCCTTCGACCTCCGGCATGACCACCGCAGAGTCGCGCGATTTTAGGGTGGAGACGTATTCCGTGGTCTCATTGACCGGGGCGGATTCAGCGACCTGGACCTTTACGGGGATGCCAGGACCGCCGCCCGGTCCACCAGCAGGAGTCTGCCCTTGCCCTCCGCCGCTGCAGGCATAGCTGGCTGCAATCAGCAGGAGCGTGGCCGCGAGCGAAGCTCTCTGGCCCGCGAGCAGCGAAATGCCTCCGTGCAGGCTCATACGCAAGGGAGACGACAAGCAGAAATCCCGAGGGAGGTGAACGAAGCAGTCCCAGGCGGATGTTCTGAGCGGATCAGATTACTGCTAAGTGGTCAGGATTGCAATTACGGGATGACGAACGGGGAGGCCTTCGCGGATGCGGCATTCCCGCAGAGGGCACAGAGTTTCGAGAGAAAGATCAGGGCAATCTTTCTCTGCGTTCTCCGTTGACCTCCGCGGTTGGGTTTTCTGCTTTACACAGCTGCCGCTTCAATTTCTTGCAGTTCTTCCTCGCGTTCACCTTCGACTTCCACCAGCTTGGTGTGTCGCTTGGCGACGAGCATGTAGATGGAAGGCACAACGAACAGGGTGAACATCGTGCCGATGATCATGCCCGTGACCAGCATGATACCGATGCTGTTGCGGGCGCCAGCCCCGGGTCCGCTGGCAAATACCAGCGGAAGGTGGCCGAACACCGTGGCTGCCGTGGTCATCAAAATCGGGCGCAAGCGCGTGCTGGCAGCCTCGATGACGGCATGCAGCTTGTCGCGACCTTGCTCCTGCAAATGATTCGCGAACTCGACGATCAGGATGCCATTTTTGGAGATCAGACCGACGAGGGTGATCAGCCCCACCTGACTGTATATGTTCAGCGTGGTGAAGCCGAGGAACGAGAACATCAATGCTCCGGCGATCGCGAGCGGAACCGATCCCGCCAGAATAATGAACGGATCGCGGAAGCTTTCGAACTGGGCCGCGAGCACCAGGTAGATCAAAATTGCCGACAGGGCAAACGTCCCCAGGAATTTGCTGCCTTCGACGCGCAGCTGACGGGACTCGCCAGCGTAGTCGACCGTAAAGCCTTGGGGCAGGATTTCCCGGGACTGATCTTCGAGGAAGGTGAGCGCCTTATCCAGGGTCACGTTCGGCAGGATCAGGGCCTGAATGCGGACGGCGTTCAGTTGCTGAAATTTGGCCAGCGAACGCGGCTGGGTCGTGGTATTCAGGCTGGCAAACGTGGAGAGCGGAACCAGCTTGTCATTCGAGCCCTTCACATAAATGTGTTCCAGTTGGTCGGGCGTCAGGCGATCGATTCGCTTCACCTGCGGAATGACCTTATAGCTCCGGCCCTGAATACTGAAGCGGTTGACGTAGTTTCCGCCGAGCAGGGTGGAAAGATCCGAGCCCGCCTGGCTCAAGTCAACACCCTGCGAACGAAGTTTGTCGCGGTCGAAGACAACTTCGGTCTGCGGCTGGTCGAATTTTACGTCGACGTCGGCATAGATGAACATGCCGCTCGCCATGGCCCGTTTGACCAGTTCACCGGCGAGGTCCGCGAGTTGCTGCGGTTCTGCCGCGGACTGGATCACAAAATCCACGGGGAAGTTGCCTCCGCCAGGAAGTGGCGGCGGGGTCAGCGGAAGCACGCGGATGCCGGGAATGCCGGAAAGTGGCGGCGTCACCTCGGCCAAGATTTGTTTCGTTGTCTTGGTTCGTTGGCTCCACGGCTTAGTCACCATGCCCCCGAAACCACCTGCGGGAGTTGTGATCTGAAAGATGCTGTCGTGTTCCGGCCGCGCGTTGAATACGTCGAACACCTGCTGCGTGAATAGCCTGTTCTGATCTAACGTCGCGTTGGGTGCGGATTGGATCACCGAGAACACCACACCCTGATCTTCGACTGGCGCGAGTTCACGCTGGGATAAGACGTAGAACGGCACAATCAATAGGACAACGATGACCCACAGGGTAAGCACGACCGGGCGGTACTTGAGGGTCCCGGCAAGCGTGCGCCCGTACAGGTTACGCACCCGCTCGAAGTACCGATTGATGATTCCCGCGAACCCGCGCTCGGTATCGCCCTCGCGCAGAAGCCTCGAGCTCATCATCGGGGAAAGCGTTAGAGCCACGATGCCCGAGACGATGACCGCTCCCGCCAGAGTCAAAGCAAACTCGCGGAAGAGCGCGCCGGTGAGACCGCCCTGGATCGCAACTGGCGTGTACACCGCCGCCAACGTGATGGTCATGGCGATGATTGGTCCGACCAGTTCGCGGGCCGCATCGAGGGCCGCGCGCATGGGATTTTTTCCCAAATGCAGGTGGCGCTCGACGTTCTCCACCATCACGATGGCGTCGTCGACGACCAGTCCAACCGAGAGCACGATGGCAAGCAGGGTCAGGAGGTTAATGGTGAATCCGGCGACCAACATGAGAAACACGGCACCGATCAGCGAAATCGGAATAGCGACAATCGGAATTAGGACCGAGCGGAAAGATCCCAGGAACAGGAAGATGACGACGACTACGATGAGCAGGGTTTCGCCGAGCGTATGCAAGACTTCGTTGATCGCATCTTGAATGTAGGCCGTGGAGTCGTAGGGAATTCCGACCTTCATTCCTTGCGGCAACTGGGCGCGTATGCCCGGGATTTCGCTGCGAACGGCCCTAATTACGTCGAGCGAGTTTGCAGTGGGCAGGACCCAAATACCCATGAAGGTTGCGGTCTGGCCGTTGAAGCGGACATCGGAATCGTAGCTCTCGGCACCCAGCCCGATATCCGCAATCTCTCCCAGCCGCACCACAACCCCGTTCTGCTGTTTCACGATCATCTGTTTGAACTCTTCCGAGTTCTTCAGATCGGTGTTGGCGACCAGATTGACCGATACCATCGAGCCCTTTGTGCTTCCCAGGGCAGATAAGTAGTTGTTCTTTGCCAGCGCATCCCGAACATCGGAAGGCGAAACTCCGCGAGCCGCCATCTGCTCCGGCTTGAGCCAGATACGCATGGCGAAGGTGCGGTTTCCGAGCACCTCAGCCCGCTGTACGCCGCTAATGGCGCTCAGCTTTGGCTGCACGACTCGAGTCAGGTAGTCGCTAATCTGATTCTGGTCGAGATCAGGCGAGGAGAAGCCCAGATACATGGCCGCAAACTGGTTGTCTGCGGTCTGCAGTTCGATGACCGGCGCCTCAGCTTCGGGCGGCAGATCGTTGCGAACCTGTGCCACCTTGGCTTGAATCTGCGTTAGGGCTGCATTGGTGTCGTAGTTGAGCTTTAGGTGCACATCAATCGTGCTGATACCTTGAGCGCTCTGCGACTCCATGTAGTCGATGCCGTCGGCGGCCGCGATCACGCGCTCCAGAGGCGTGGTGATAAATCCGCGCACCAGGTCGGCGTTCGCGCCAACGTAGATGGTGGAAACCTCAACCACTGCAATGTCGCTGCGCGGGTACTGGCGCACACTAAGCGAACGAATTGCCTGAATTCCAGCGATCAGAATCACAAGATTGACGCAGATCGCCAGAACCGGGCGCTTGATGAAGAGATCTGTGATCTTCATTAGCTATCCTCGGGCTTTGGCTTGGGGTTGTTGGATGGAGTTACCTGGTTATTCACTTCGACCGATGCACCGTTGCGCAGCTTGAAGACGCCGGAGGTTACAATCTCCTCACCCGGGTTGATTCCGGAGACCACGGCAACCTGGTCGCCGCGCGAGCCTTCGACCTTCACGAACTGCTGGCGGACACCCTTGTAACTCTTCCCGGTCTTCGGGTCCTGCATCTCGGCCACCACGTATACCGAGTCGCCGTAGGGTGCGTAGTTGATGGCCGTGGCCGGCAGCGAAATTACCTCACGAGCCGCTCCCAGCGAAACCTCGACCTGCACGAACATCCCTGGGCGCAGCCTGCCGCCGGGGTTGGTCAGCGTGGCCTGAACCTGAATATTGCGGGTGGTCTGGTCGACCACCGAGTCAAGCGCGGTCACGTGTCCATTGAAGTGGGCGCCCGGTAGGTCATCACTGGTGATCTTGAGAGTGCGGCCAACTTTCAATTGCGGTGTGGTCTGCTGCGGCACGCCAAAGTTCACGTAGATCGGATTCAGCGATTGCAGGGAGACGATGGCCTGCCCTGCGGCAAGGTATTGTCCGAGGTTTGCCTGGCGGAGTCCGAGAATGCCGCTAAAGGGAGCGCGAATGGTCTTGCGCTCGATGGTGGCCTTGATCTCGCCGACTCTCGCCTCCGTCGATTTTTGCTGCGCCAAAGCATTGTCGTATTCCGTCCGCGCCACGACGCCCTCGCTTACCAATTTCTGCTGGCGGGCATAGGTAATTTTGGCCAACTCGAAGTCGGCTTCGGCAGCCGCCAGTTGGGCGCGCTCTTGCCGGGTATCGAGCTCAACCAGAACTTCGCCTGCTTTGATTTGTTGTCCGGACTCGAAATTGATCTTGTCTACCGTGCCCGGAAGGTCGGCGCTCACTGTAACTCCCTGGATCGCCTGCGCGGTGCCAATCACATTGAATGTCGCGGGCCAGGTCTCGCGCTTGGCGAGGAGAGTCGTAACCGCGGTCGGGGGTGGCGCAAAGCTCTTTCCTTGCGCGATGGCCGCCGAGATCTGGCGATATTTGAAGAACCCTAGGCCCCCCAAAAGTGCCAGTACAACGACCAGCATTAGAATCATTCGCTTCAGCATGATTTCCTCTTAATAATGGTTCGTGTTTCCCTGCGAAGAAGTTCGTGAAATCGACGTAAAACCTCTATGCGGCCCAGCAATAAGGATTTGTTTGAATTGGATGAAGCAAGAATGCAGCTGGCTACAAAAATTCACCCTTGTTTCGCCATTAAAGACGCGGTCCTTATGCGAGAAGCCGGCTTCTCGCTGCGATTCGTCCCTAGCGCGTTGTTCCTCTGAGAGTTGCGTTCCTCAGCAGTGAGAAGTAGATTTTTCGAGGCGGCCTCCCGGGCGGTAACTTTCCACCAGGATAAACGCGATGGCCGGCAGGATTCAAAGCGAGTTACGGCTTTGGCGGGGAAACGAGCAGGAAAGCGGGAGGACCACGGGGACGAACCTTACCGTTTGTTACGCCGGACGGCCTTTTGCATCTGCCGTTCTTCGCTGCAGACGGCGAAATACAGCACTGCAAACCCACTCAACACCACGGCTATGGCTAACAACATCACGAGGGTCACCTACAATAAATCGAACTCTAGTCCTCTCGTGGAGTTGCTTCAATGTAACCAAAGTGTCTGGTACCCGAGTAGGTAACTCCTGTCGGAGGTTCCTACCGTCGAGGTGGTTACCTCGCTGGCTCCACGAATTCTGCTAAATTGTTGAGCCATGAAGGCTTCCCGCAGCTTCGCCAGCGACAACAATGCCGGGGTACATCCAGAGGTCTTAAAAGCCCTTGCCGACGTGAACCATGGACATGTGGTCGGCTACGGGGATGACCCACACACCTCGGCGGCCGTCGGCCATTTCAGGCGGCTTTTTGGGAAGGACATCGAGGTCTTTTTCGTGTTCAACGGCACAGCCGCGAACTGTCTGAGTCTAAAGGCGTTGACCAAATCCTACGAAGCGGTGATTTGCGCGGAGGCGGCCCATATCTATGTCGATGAATGCGGAGCTCCGGAAAAGCTTACCGGCTGCAAGCTGATTCCTACGGCAACTAGGAAGGGAAAGCTGACCGTAGAGGCGGTTCGCCAGGCCTACCACGGAATCGGCGACCAGCACCACGTTCAGCCTCGTGTCATCTCGATCACCCAGGCTAGCGAGGTCGGCACCGTGTATCGGCTCAATGAACTGCGGGCTCTAGCCGATTTTGCTCACGAGCGTCAGATGTTTCTTCACGTGGACGGCGCCCGCATCGCTAACGCAGCTGCCTTCCTTGGGAAAAGTCTTTCCGAATGTACTCGCGAGGTCGGAGTGGATGTGCTCTCGTTCGGCGCAACCAAGAACGGCGGGATGGGTGCAGAAGCGGTCGTCTTCTTCAATCCGGAACTCGCCAAGGATTTCAAGTTTTACCGCAAGCAGGGGATGCAGCTTGCGTCGAAGATGCGGTACCTTGCAGCGCAGTTTGAAGCGCTTTTGAAAGGCGACCTGTGGCTCACAAACGCATACCACTCGAACCGCATGGCGCAACTACTCCTGCGGGAATTGAGCAGCGTTCCCGCAGTAAAGATCGTGTATCCGGTTGAGGCGAATGGTGTCTTCGCGCAAATTCCCAGCCGTGCAATTCCAAAAGTGTTGCAGCGGTACTTCTTCTATCCCTGGGACATCGAGCGGTCCGTCGTGCGTTGGATGTGCTCATGGGACACAACCGAAGACGATGTAAAGAAGTTCGTGAGCTTCGTGAAGAAGACGCTCGGTTCGCGTCGTTAAGGGTGTGTCGGTCCGAAACAAAAGATCGGTCTCGGTCGCCCGCGCAAGGCCGAACTTTCAGCTTGCCGCCGAGGCTGGTTCTTCCGTCACCAAATACGCTAGGGCTTCCTCGCGCGTACTGAAGATGGGCAATGCTCGTCTGGAGAAGTTCCTTATGTTGTCATAAAAGACCTTCGGCAGCGATTCGACTCCAATCCATGCGGAACGTTTTAGGTGGGGCTTGGTGTAGGCGGTAGCCTCTTTCAGAGCCGTGAGGGTCGTCTTATCAAATTTGGCGCCGGTAAAATCCGCTAGCAAGAGCACGGAGCCGGGGGGCTCCGAGGTTGTGTAAGACGGTACCAGGTGAGCTGCGGAAGTAACCTCGTCAGCGCTGCAGCTTGAAAGATCGATCAGCAGAATTCGTTGGCCGTTGTGGGTGATGAATCGGATTCGCTCGTCCATAGGAGCTCTCCCGCGAATCGACCGTAGCGAGGATGTTCTCGAACGGAAAACGCCCTTGACCTCGCACTATGGAGGAACAAGGTACTGCGCGGGGGAGGGAAAAGCAATAGGTACGATTCAGCAGAAAGCGGAGAACGTTGGGGAATCCAAAACCGCCAGGGAGAGTCCGGTCGACTTATTTTTTCTTGAACCAGTAGAGCAGGATTCCGTAGCCAACCCCGGCCGGATCGGTGGCTCGAGCGGTCTGAAAAGCCATGAACCTTCCATCGGTTGAGAGGACCGGGTTCGATGCCTTCCCGCCTTCATAATCATTAAAGTGTGTGATGCGAGTGAAATCCTTGCCGGTCCCATCGAGCCGCAGCTTCCAAATGTCGATGTTTCCCGAGCCGCACCCGCTTCCGTATTCCTGGCACTGCCGGTCGCCTTCCACCGCCGTGTACCGCCCATCGGGGAAGATGCCTTCGGTCTCGTTGTACGTGCCCGGAGCCTTAGAGAAATTGCTCACCTCCCCAGTCGCAAGGTCGATGCCCATCACGGAGGAGGTGCCGTGCGGTTCATAACAGGTGAACGTCATCTTCTTGTCATTGTCGTAAAAATCCTGCGCTTCCAAGGTGCAGCTGGAATCCTTGCTCTCGTAAACCATCTTCTTGTTCGCGAGCTGAGGAGTTCCGCCGGAAGGATCGAGGTCAGCAACGAACAATTGTGAGTGGCCGGCTGGCAGTTCCGGGTTTTGTGCCGGCACTACAGAATAGGAAATCTTCAGCGACTTCCTTGAAATCGCTGCCCCTTCCGACATCTTTTGCCCAAGCTTCACTGGCTTCGACCCGCGCTCCTTACTCAGAAACCAGAGTTCGTTATCGCGCGAGCGACTGGTGTGGATGTCCTCGAAGTGATCGGGACCGATCAGTATGTAGTCGCCGGTCGTAAGGTGCATCACGCGCAGGAATGCCGCGCCAGGCAGGTTGCAGGTTAGGCATGTGATAACTCGCGTTTTCAGATCGATGAGCATGGCGTCGCCGAAGCTCTTCGACATCCAGGCGACTCTCTGGTTATCGGGAGAGATGTCTGCACGCTCGCCGAAGTGGGTGAGAACTTCAATGTTCGGCGGCAGGTGATCGAGTGGGCTGCCCTGTAGGCGCTGGCGCTTTTCTTGCGCGTAAGCTAGGGCAGAAAAGATCAGTAAACCGGCGACGGCAAAGGTTTTCATCTGGGACATGCTAGCAGAGCTGCGCGATCGCGTTCTGCCGCTTCTCGAACCGCCGAGGAAGGCGGCCGCTTTGGTTGCAACCATTTGGCGCAGGCTCTTTCTCTCATGCAACCAACTCGAGCAGCTGCTGCCGGCTGGGGCCCGGGAGCCGGACCGGCCTATCCTTCAGTCCTGCTCGTGCAGCACCAATCGAGTCCCGAACTCCGGGTCTTTCGAGGATCTCCTGAATTGGAGTAATTGTGCCCAAGTATTCAAGCGCAAGTCGAAAAAGGTCGGGATCGGCGATCATGGTCAGGAAAAGCGACTCAATATCTCGCGCCAGACCGTCGGCAAGCGGTTGCGGTTCTCTCCCTTGGCGGAGAGCGTCCATCTCCGCGTAGCGCGCCCGGTCGCGCGCCAGTTGGGCGCGGTACCACGGCGTCATCTCCGTTTCGGTTCGGCGATCAAAATGGTGGACCAGCATAGCGGGATTTTCGCCCGCCTCGCGAACCACATCCCTGAGTCGCAGAGCGTGCATCATTCCAATGGTTAGACCACGCCCGGCGGAAGGATTCGTACATGCCCATGCGTCGGCTACGGCTACAAAGCCGGTGGCGACCGGCTTGCCATCTACCACGAAGCGCCGATACCCATCCGTAATGCCGGCCATCGGCAACACCTCCGTCGTCGCCTGCCCGTCGAGCCAGTGGGCATGAATCGGGCAGGCACGGATCGTTTTCGTCCACAATTCTTCGTGGCGGAGGCGTTTGAGTGGCTGATCGCTGGAAGCTGTGAAGATGGTCACGGACCAGGTGTCATTGTCGCCCGGCAGGGTGAGGATCGAAATCGTCCCGATTGGCGATAATGTGGGGGCATTGCGCTGGGGCAGTTTTCCGCTGAAGTATCGAGTGTAGTAGGTAAATCCGGAGTCTGCCTGCTCCTGATAGGGAGCGCGTGCCCCAATCGCGGCCAGCCAGGCGGTCGAGGGTGATTGGCGTCCGGCGGCGTCGATCACCAGATCGGCATCGAGCTTTCGTCCATCGGTGGTTTTTACCCCGACAACATGTGGAACACCCGCGATCGATTGCGCGCCGGTGACGAGCTCCTTCACCTGCACACCGCGATGGATGGTGAGCCCCTGCTGCCGAGCCGCAGCTTCGGCAAAAACCCATTCGCCGAGCGGACGACGCGCCGTAAGGGTCC
>DATNFD010000042.1:0-4755 GCA_035606555.1 Occallatibacter sp. | reverse complement strand
ATGCCCAACTGGTATATAGGTTCCGTGTCGATCATGAATAGACGCAGGAGTAGTAGCCGGGTCCCGATGGTCTTCAGACAAGTCTATCTACAGCGCGAGCTCACACTGGTCGGCACCACGGATGCGACATTAAACCAGGTGGGTAGCGACTAGTTAGTTCCGATGAACCTTAGTCTCCGCATCGGAAGCGTCCGCATCGGAATCAAAGTAGCCATCCGGGCAACTACACGGTTGCCGGCTTGGGCGCTGAGCTGAGAAGTTAGATTGCCAGTCTGGCGGCGAAGGCGGTGGGGGTCAGCTCGGGGAGGGACTGAACCGAGCGGTCGGCGAGGCCAGGAAGCACATCAGCCAGGTACCTGCGGATGGGGATATTGAGCCGGCGGCAGCTTTCGACAACGGAGAAGATGGCGGCGATCTTCGGCCCGGCTTCTTTGCTGCCCAGATGCAGCCAGTTCTTCCTTCCGATAGCTATGGAGCGCATCGCGTTCTCGGCCAGGTTTGTACTCAGCTCGAGCTCCGGATATTTGAGGAACACCGTCAGCTTGCTCCAGAACGACAACGTGTAATTCGCCGCCTGTCCGGCTGCGCTCTTGGGCAGAGCAGTTTTCTTCAACGCCAGCGCAGCAGCGCGCAACTGCTCCAGCAGCTTGGGCGCACGTTCCTGCCGAAGCGCGTTCCGTCCCGCGTGGTCGAGGTTCTGTTCGCGGGCTTGACGGTCGATGGCGAACAGTTCATCCATCAGGGCAACGATGCTTGCCGACTCCTGATCGTTGGCATTGACCTTGACGGCGTCAACGTACTTGCGTCGCGCGTGCGCGAGGCAGCACGCGTGAACCATCTTTGGACCGCCGACATGGTTATATCCCTTATAGCCGTCGGTTTGTAAAAGCCCGTTGAAATTGCCCAGGAACCGTTTCGGACCTTCGCCTTCGCGTCCCATACGGAAGTCGAACACCACGCCTTTACCCGGCGAGCCGTACTGCCACATATAAGCTTGGTGATTGCGGCCGCGCTTGTCGTGTGTCTGAACGCCGATGGGAGTCTCATCGGCCTGGATGTAAGTTTCGGCCAGCACCTCACGCTTCATCGCCGCCGCGATTGGTATCAGTAACTCTCCGACCCGCAGGACCCCATCGTTGAGCGTCGATAGCGCGATCTGAACACCAGCATCGCGCTTGATGATGGCCTGCTGACGATAGAGCGGCAGCGACGCGCAGTACTTGGCAACCAGCACCTCGATGATCATCTGGTCAGAGAGAACAGACTTGGCCACGATGCGCTCCGGTACCGGCGCCGTCCGCACTCCCTGCTCATCGCAATCGCGGCACGCACGCTTCTCCCGCCGGATTACCTTAACGAAGTATTCGGCGGGGCGGACATCGAGCACTTCCGTTTCTTCGTAGCCGATAACGGTGTTTTGCTTGCCGCACTTGCCGCAGTTGCACTGCTCCGGTGTGCAGGCGACGATCACGTTGACGCGCTCCAGATGCGCGGGCAGTTCCTGCCGGCCGGGATGTTTGCGGCGGGGCTTGCTCGCAGACTTGGCCTGCGGCGTCTGCGGTTGGAGCGGTTCGCGCTGGCTCTCGGCTTCCACCTCTTCGCTCGATACGCCCGGCTCCAGATCCAACAGCTGGAGTTGCAAATCGCTCAGTGTCTCGCTGCGCTTACCGTACCGCGCGATGCGGTCCAGGCGGAGGCGCTCTTCCAGCACCTTGATCTTCACCTCGGCCAGGGCCAGAGCCTGATCCTTGCGCGTCAACTGCTGATTTCTCTCCCCCAGCTGTTGGTCCTTCTCGGCAAGCTGCGCCTGAAGCTGCGCGACGATCTCGGCGAGCGTCGGATCAGGTTGCGGCATGGCGTCGGAGGAGAGATTCAAGATGTCTTATGAATAACAGACATCGCTGTGGATTAGTGAACAAATCACCAGTGTTTATGCGGTCTTCCGTGACTCTCCTGATTCTTCCCCCACGGCTCGGCGATACCACTTCCGCTGCCGCGTCTGAACCAGATCGATGCCGCCGATCAGCAACGCAAAATGTTCCCTGCTCAGTTGCACTCGCTTCTCGTTGCCCGCAGGCGCGGGCCAGTAAAGGCGGCCGCCCTCCATGCGCTTCGAGCACACCCAAAGCCCAGAGCCGTCAAAAAACACCAACTTCAAACGATTCCGACGCGCATTTGAAAAAAGGAAGATGTGACCGCTGGCTGGATCGCACTCAAGCACGTCACGGATTTTACCCCAAAGGCCATCGAACCCGATGCGCATGTCCGTAGCTCCGATGGCAACATAAACGCGCGTGGCCGCGCCCAAAGCGAACATCGCTTCAGCCTTCCAGAACCGCGACTAGCCGCTGCAGATGCGCGACATCGAAACCTGCTTCGACAACGATGCGACGCCCGTTGGCAAGCTCGACGCGCAGCACGGTGCTCACTGGCGGTCTGCTGATCAAATCAACGGGCAAAAGCTCATCGGCTGGAGCTGCTGTTCGACGGGCGCGTTCCAAATGTCGATAGTAATCCAACGTATGCACGGCTAGCCCGCGCGCTTCGCAAAATGCCTTCCGCTTCAAACCGCTCTGTTCAAAATCCCGCACCAAGCCTTCGGCCTCTGCCTGGCTCCGACGACGTCCCCAAACAGTCTGTCTCGTATCTCGCATGCCTTAACTTCATCATGCAATCATGCCCGCGAAAAGAATGGCTTTGCTCGGACGGATACCTTCGAATCCCTCCCTCTCCGCCATAAACCTCACAAAATAAATGCAAATCTGCTCGAAAATGGGCCCTACAGTGGCTCTGTGAACAAACCCTCATTTTCGAAAAAAGGCACAGAAATGCACCGAAGTGCACCCTTTACCAATCCGAGGTGACACCTCTGCCACCCGTTTCGTATAGATTTGCATGCCGCGTTCGATCAGGCTTTTATCCTTCCATCTTGGCTCCAGGATTGAAGCAGTTGCTCTCCCTGATCCGTGTACTTCCTAAGACAGACTGTTGGGAATTCAGAGTGATGCTTACGGATACGGCAGGATCTACTCGAAGAACAAGGAAATGAAGGCACACGCTATTTCTACGAGCAGTGCGAATCACCTGTTGCACCCGGGCCTACGTGCAGCATTATCTTCCGCCAGAAAGTTGTATCGGGTATGCGTGCTGCAATCCGGCCCACCTGCGGATCAGCAATTCTCCCAAGGCCGCTCCTACCCAACAAGTCAAGCGCTGCCCTAAGGGACACATCATGACAACCGAAAATACGGTGATCGAAAAACGGAAGGGACATCCTAAGGCTCGGTGTCGAAAATGTCGGCAAGAATCGTGGAGGAGGAATTCGGCGCGACGTTCGGCAATGGGTAAGCACACCTAATCTGGCTAAACAGGTCGGATCATGTTATCAGGGTAATGAACGGAAGAATTGTACAGCGACTACGTCCAAAGCGTCGGTATTGGGCGGATATCCTTGTTTCCGGGCGTAAAGTCGCGCTCCGGGCCGTTCGCAAGGTATATCAGCGCGCACTTAACCTTGGCTCAACGGACCCGGAACACTATTTGTTTCCCTTTCGGGCGAAACACGGTCTTTACGACCCCGTCCAACCGGCGACACGATGGTTTCTGCGCTGTTCATGGAACCACCTACGCGACCTCTCCGGATTCCATCGCCTTCGCCCACACGACCGACGTCACCATGCGATCACGCGCATGCTTGAAAACGGCGTCGATGGCGATTTGGTGAACACTATCAGTGGCCACATTAGCCGGCAGATGCGGGAATATTACTCCCATCATCGGACCCGAGTGCGGTATGAAACCGCACAGGCAATCGAACCAGAATACAACGTTCGAAAACTTGTCTCAGAAGGCCGTCAGCGCCAAAAGGTAGAAAAAAAGGAAATCAAAGCTAACTCGCAAACAGAAGCAACTCAGCTAAGTCATTCCGAAGAACAAGCGGGTAAATCGAGCCCCGTTGCAGTAAGCGATACGCGGTTCCTTGCCCGTTTCAGGGGTGGGTAGGGACAAGCCTTGAAGCTGTTCGCAACTTGTACCTTGAGGCCTCTCTTGATGTCCTTCGAGAGTGATACAAGGCTCTGATGATGCGATTGTTCGCGATCGACCAGCAGATTTCCGCGCCTTGTTCGACGAAGCGAGAAGTGCCGTAGTGAACGGAGAGACCCGGGAATCGAAGTCCCTCTTCGAACCTTGTTTGCAGCTATGCAGAGGGTCTCGGTCCCCGGCTCCAAATTGAATTCTCGCTTGTGACTCAAGCATTCCAATGCAAAACTGAGTCACATTTCAGATCTCTACGCTGTCATAGAAGTAGACAAGTAGACAACACGCGAATGCGGGTGGGCTCGCGAGAAAGCACCATTGACAAATGAAACTGCGAGCACAGAACAGTGGATATTGCCAGCCCGATCGAAACTCCCAACGCTTAGCTATCTCTGAGCGTCGTTAGCTGCTGTCTCAGAGTTTGTCTTACTGCACTAAATTAATTTCAAAGTCGAGAGGACATGTATGGCGGCAACCCAATTTGTTTCACCAATGATGCAGTCGACCGGCCAAGAACCAACAACGCTAGTTGAAGAACTGTTACACGCTTCCCGAAAAGGTTCCCATACCGCTTTCTCCGAGTTGCGGAGCATCTACGCTCCGCGCCTATACAAACGCATTTTGTCGATCACGAAGAACCGCGAAGACGCAGAGGACGCGCTACAGGACACCTTCTTCCATGCGTATCGCGGACTGATGTCGTTCGAAGGCCGCTCA
>DATNFD010000041.1:0-8874 GCA_035606555.1 Occallatibacter sp. | reverse complement strand
TGAAGGCAGATGCAGCCTCACCCGGTTCAGAATGAATCGCAGAGTTCGCAGCGAAACTGCCGCCAGCAACAGCAGCACCAGAAGTGCGATTGAGAAGAGTAGCGCGAACCATCCGCCCACCTTCACTGAATCCGACAGCGCCCATGCAATCGCTCCCAGCGCGACGATGACCACCAGCGCTATGCCAACCTGCAATCTTCGCGACCACCAGCGCCCGACCCATTCCTTCGCCGTCGTCGGTCCTTGCTCTACGAGCCTGCGCAATACCAGAATCGGCCGCACCGCCCGCACGTCCAGCAATGGCGGAATGCAGAATAGAAGCGTCGTCAGCAGTCCAGTCCCAAATCCTGCCCCCACCGCGCGCCATGGAAAATGTAGAACCGTATGCACCGGCAGCAGCTTACCGAATACCGCCGGAAGCGCCTCCATCACCAGCGCACCACATCCAACGCCGATCAAGACTCCGAGTAGCCCCAACAGCATCGTCTGCAGCAAAAATATACGCAGCAGGTCCGAAGATCGCGCTCCCACTGCCTTCAGAATTGCAAGCATATCCATCCGCTGTTCCAGATGGGCATGCATCGCCATCCCGACCCCGATCGCACCCAGTACCATTGCCACAAGACAAATCAGGCTCAGAATCGCAGTTGCATTATCCAGCCCCCGGCTCAGCGCGGGATTCCCTTCCTTAAAGTCCATTACCTGCGCGTCCGGCAACACCTCTTCCACTTTCTTGCGAACCGTAGCGTCATCCACAGTTGCCGGTAGCTTCATCAGCAAACGATGCGACGCCCGGCTGCCTGGCGCCACCAGCCCCGTGCTTGCCAACGCGGCGTTCGAAATCATCACCCGCGGTCCCATTCCCGCGCCTGCACTGATGCGGTCCGGCTCCTGGCTCAATACCGCTGTGATTTTGAAATTGCGCCCGCCCAGTCGAAGAGTGTCGCCGACATGCGCCCGCAGGCGAATCAGAAATTCATCTGCAACCACCGCCGAATCGCCCGCAAGCGCCTGCTGCAAGCTCATCTGCGGTTCAAGCTGAGCAGTGCCGTAAAACGGATACACCGCCGGATCAACTGCCTTCAGCGATACCAGCAGCGGCACCGGATCCGCCGGCACCGAGGCCATCGACACGGTCTCCGTAACCCACGTCGACTCGCTCCCTGCCAATCCCTGCTGAAGTGTGGCAATCCGCTTCAACTCATCCGTGTTGGGGACATGGTAGATTCGTGCACTCAAATCGCCGGCCATCAGCGATCGCGCTTCCGTCATCAAAGTCGTTCGGAAACTCTCGCTGAATCCGCGCACTCCCACCAGGGCCGCAACGCCCACCGCAACCGACAGCACCACAAACGCAAACTTCCCCGGTGCGGACTTCAGATCACGCCATGCAATCGCCGCAGCTCGATCCCATCCCAATGCTCGCTCAGCCATTCGCGCGCCCACTTTGCGCTACAACGTCGGCCTGCCGGACTAGCGGCAGCGTGTCTTCAATAATCATTCCGTCTTTAAGCACAATTTTGCGATCCGCACGGTTCGCAATCTCCGGATCGTGCGTAACAAGCACCAGCGTCGCTCCCGCATGCGCGTGCCGCTCCAGCAGCAAATCCAAAACAAGATGCCCGTTCGCGCTGTCTAGATTTCCCGTCGGCTCATCCGCCATCACAATTGGTGGATTTACAACGAACGCACGTGCCAGTGCAACACGCTGCTGCTCACCACCCGAGAGTTGCACCGGATAGTGATCCATCCGTTCGCCTAGACCAACGGCCTGCAAAAGCTCCCGAGCCTTTGCCAGCCCGTTCCCTTCCACGTTCAGCTCATACGGAAGCAGCACATTCTCAAGCGCCGTAAGCGTCGAGATCAATTGATAAGACTGAAAAACGAACCCGATCTTCCTTCCCCGAACAGATGCCAATTCAGTCTCGGCCAGGTTGTGAATCGGAGTTCCATCCAGCCAGATCTCGCCTTCGCTCGGCGTATCCAGCCCTGCCAGGAGGCCCAGCAGCGTGCTCTTCCCGCTGCCGCTCGCCCCCACGATCGCCACAAACTGCCCCGCCGGAATGCTGAGTGAAATGCCCTTCAATATCTCAACCCGCCGCGAACCGTTCTGGATCCACCTCTTGACGTTACGGACCTCAATCACCCAGCCAAACCCTCCTTGCCTGGTTCCTACATTCTTACGCATCCCGCCTGAAACACGTTCCGGGCTTTACAAACCTTTACACTGTTCATGTGGACGTACGGCGGCGGCTTCTCGTCTCTTTCTTGTTGGTTTTCTCGGCACTTCCCCTGCTCGCTGCCGATCGCCCATCGATCGTCTGCTATGGAGACAGCATCACTGCGGGCTACGGTCTTCAGGCCGGGCAGTCCTGGCCTGACGCACTCCAGCGCGACCTCGACCTGCGCGGCTACAAATACAAAGTTGAGAATCGCGGCACCAGCGGAGCCACCACCAAGGACGCGGCTGCCAACATAAACACAATTCTTCAGGGTCACCCTGCTGTCGTTATTGTCGAGTTCGGCGGCAATGACGGCCTCCGAGGCTTACCCCCCAATCAAACTCGTAAGAACCTCGACGCTGTCCTCACCGCTCTTGAGGGTGCACACATCAGAATTCTTCTGGCTGGCATCACTCTGCCGCCGAACTACGGCCCCGATTACATCCAGTCCTTCAATAAGGTCTTCAGCGACCTCGCCGCCAAACACCGAGTTACGTTCATCCCCATGATCTACAAGGACCTCATTAACGTTCCCGGCACCATCCAGCAGGACGGCATTCACCCCACTGCCATAGGCTCCCAAATCATCGCCCGCACAATCCTCCCGGAATTGCTGCCGCTGCTGCACAAATAGGAGGTTCGGCACGTAAACTTGTGCCCCTCCCTAGCTTCCACAGATTCTTTAGTATGAAAAGATTCATCCTCACCGGCCCGCCCGCCTCCGGCAAAACCGCCATCATCCGCCAGCTCGAAATCGATGGCTTCAGTGTCGTCGAAGAAGCCGCAACCTCCATCATTGCCGCAGCTCAAATCCGCGGAATACCTGAGCCGTGGAAGGGTACGTCCTTCCTCGATCAGATCGCTGCCCTTCAACGCAACCGGCAACTTCGCGCATCGCTCCAATCAGACGACGTTTAGTTTCACGATCGCTTCGCTGTATGCACCTGCGCGCTTGCGACCTATCTCGGCTTCGCCCAGTCACCTGCACTCGCGGCAGAGCTCAACCGGATTGAATCCGAAACCATTTTCCAGAAGCAAGTCTTCTTCATCCGCAACCTGGGCTTCGTCGCCAACACTGAGGCCCGCCGCATCACCTTTGAAGAAACACTCCGCTTCGAAAAGATCCACGAAGAAACCTACCTCCGCCACGGCTTCGAACTGATTGAAATCGCTCCCGGATCACTCACCGACCGCGTCAACCAGATCAAATCACTCGCTAAAGCACAAAACCACTAATCCCCGCGTCTGATCCCGCATCGCCTTGCCCGTCTGTTCCCTGTCTCTACCCCATCACCACCACCGGCTGAAACAGCGTTCCCGCTACCCGCTTCGCGATGCCCACCAGCTCTCGCTGACCTGCGAACACCTTCACCACCGCAGCTTGCGAAAACTCCGGCAAATTCGCCTGCGCTCCGTTACGCAGCCTTCCCAGTACATATTCGTCGCCTGATACAGACGGCATCTCCGTCAACAGACTCCGCGGGTGAATGCAACAACCCTCAAGCGCGGTGGGATCTCCTGCAAACGCCTCCAACTCCTCGAGGCTTCGCGCAATCTCCAGTGTGAACGCGCCCGCCTGCGTCCTTCGCAAACTGCTGAGGTGCGCTCCGCAACCAAGGTCTTGTCCCAGCTCATGCGCGACAGACCGCACGTACCCGCCTGCGCTGATACTCATCGCAAACGACGCCTCATCGCACTCGAACGACGTAATCTCGAATCCCTTTATCGTGATCTTCGCCGTCTTCAGTTCCACCGGCTTCCCTGCTCGCGCCAGTTTGTAAGCCGGAGTTCCCCCGATCTTCTTGGCCGAAAATGCCGGCGGCATCTGCTCCATCTCGCCATGAAAGCGCGAAGCCGCCGCCCGCACCTGCTCCAGCGTCAGTGAAGGATGAATCGCCTCGCCCACCCGTTCGCCATCCACATCGTAGGTATCGGTCGCCACGCCAAAATGAATCGTTCCCGTATAGCTCTTCTCCGCCGCCGAGAAATACTGCGCCAGCCGTGTAAACTTGCCCATCAGCAGCGGCAAAACGCCCGTCGCCATCGGGTCCAGCGTCCCAAGATGTCCAATTGATTTTTCGCCTGTGATTCTGCGCAGGCGACTCACCACGTCATGGCTTGTAATGCCGCGCGGCTTATCGATAACCAGCAGTCCATTCACTCAAACTACTTTAGACGAACTGCCCATCAATTGACCGTGTTCAACTCACAGCCCTGCATGCCCATTTGCACGCACCAGCGACAGGAACTCCGTGCGCGTCTCCTTGTTCTGGAAGCATCCCACCATCGCAGAAGTCACCGTCGACGAATGCTGCTTCTCAATTCCGCGCATCATCATGCACAAGTGCCGCGCCTCAATCACCACCCCTACGCCCTGCGGCTGAATCGCTTCCTGGATCGTGTCCGCAATCTGCCGCGTCATCCGCTCCTGCACCTGTAGCCGCCGGGCAAATACCTCCACCAGTCGCGGAATTTTGCTCAGGCCGATGACCTTTCCATTCGGGATGTACGCAACATGAACCTTACCGAAAAACGGCAGCATGTGGTGCTCGCAAAGCGAGAACATCTCCACGTCTTTCACGATCACCATCTCGTCGTAGTCGACATCGAACAGCGCGCCGCGCAGAATTTTGCCCGGATCTTCCTGGTACCCCTTGGTCAGAAACTCCATCGACTTCTCAACGCGCTCCGGCGTCCGCAAAAGTCCGTCACGTCTCGGGTCTTCGCCCAGCCGCGTCAGAATCTCGCGATACATCTCCTGCGTCGTGAACTTGCTCAAGCCTTCTTCAATCTCCAGTACTCCGCGAACCGGCTTGTTCATTGCGACTGGCTGCGCCATCCTTATCGTCCTTTCGCCCGTGGGAGTCGGGCGCTCACACATCCCGCCTTCATTACCCTTGATATTGAAAGAAGTTGTTCTCCGTTTCTTCTACGCGCACACACTCCAGCTTCCCCGCCGGCAGCGCGTGTTTCAGAACATCAAAAACAGCTTTAGTAAGATTCTCCGTCGTCGGCACTTGATTCACAAACAGCGGATCGAAGTTCAAGTTGGTGTGATCAAAGCGCTCCAGCACGGCCGTTTGCACCGCTTCATCCAGTGCCGCCATGTTCACCACCATTCCCGTATCCCTGTTGACCTCTCCACTCACCAGCACCTCAACCACATAGTTGTGCCCATGCCCGTGCGGGTTGTTGCACTTGCCATAGCTCGTGCGATTCTCTTCTTCCGAAAGGGATTCCGCATGAAGCCGATGGCTCGCGCTCATCATGTACCGCCGCCCGAAGTAGGCCGTTGCCATCACTGCTCTCCCCGGTACTCGGCGAAGATCTCCGGCGTCTCGTATACACGAACCCGGCTCAACCGCGCCCCGCCGGCCTTGCTCACCGCCGGTTCCAGCCGCTTCCACGCGGCAATTGCTATATTCTCCGTCGTCGGAATCAGCTTCTCCTTCGCAAACTCCGATACCTCCACGTTCAAATGCCGATGATCATATGCGGTAAGAACCTCATGCTCGATCACGTCCTTCAACCACTTCAAATCCACCACGAATCCCGTCACCGCATCGACCTCACCCGCCACGGTCACCTCCAGCGTGTAGTTGTGTCCGTGCCCGTTCCGCCGAGCACAGCGGCCGAAAACCTCCTCGTTCTTCTCTTGCGACCACGATTCGTTCCAGTAGTAATGCGAAGCCGAAAACGTAGCCCGTCGTGTGAGTTCAATCATCCCGCCCTCATTCAATTAGATGCCCGCTGGCACAAACGGTTACAATCAGATACTTCAGCTCTCGGCTCTATCCATCTCGATGCACTCGGTTTAATCTCGACCTAACGCAACGATTGTGTGCCTGCCCGAAGGTTCCCCATCCCCTTGTCAGCTCGTCACCTTGTCCCCTGGTCCCCTTGCTCTTCACCCCGGATACGTCCGTCCCTTCCAGCTTACCTGTCCAAGTACCTTGTGCTTGAACCAGCTTCTGTACAGGAGCGCAATAAACAACGGCAATCCCAGCGGAGAAATCGCGCAATCCATAAACGGAAAATTCGATTTCGCCACCCGCCGATAAAACCGAAACAGGGTCCGCGCCCAAAGGAGTATCAGCACCCATCCGGCCCCTAGCCACTCCAACCCCCTCGGACTGAACCGGGCTCCCCACAGGTGAATCGCGAGCCACGGTAATCCCACAAGCAGCACCAGGTCCAAAACCTTCCACAACGCCGTCGCCATGGCATTGTTAAACAACAGCGCGAGGTTCTTCGTCCATCCCTCAATCATTGCGCCCGTTGTCCGATACATCCGCGTACTAAGCGCATCCGGCGCATAGCGGAACCGCAGCCCCACCCGCCGCCGCTTCGCGATGAATGCCAGCTCCACATCCTCCAGCACCCGGTCCTTCACCGAAGGATGGCCGCCCAGCTTCCGATACGCCTCCCGATCCACCAGTAGAAACTGCCCATTCGCCGCCGCCACCCGCTGATTCGGATCCGACACCTTCGCCGGCGGGTATGCCAGCGACAGCTCCGAAAAAACCAGCGGCATCAGCGCCCTCTGCCACAACCCAGACACCAGTTGCCGCGGCGAGTAGCTCAGCATCCCCACCTTGTGTCGAGTCGCCTCATGCATCGCCCGATGCAGATCGCCCGGCTCATGAACCGTATCCGCATCCGTAAACAGAATCCACTTCCCTCGTGCCTTCCGCGCTGCCGTCCAGATCGCGTTGTTCTTCCCTGTCCACCCCTTTTCCAGCTTTGCGGCCTCCAACACCATCACACCTGCAAAACTCCGCGAGATCTCAGCCGTCCGGTCCGTTGAGTGATCGTCAACGACGATGAGCTCCCAATCCCGCCCCAGCTCGAATACACTCTCTGACTGCGCCACCAGGGACTTCAAACACTCGCCAATGCTCCGCTCCTCGTTCCGCGCCGGAACGATCACCGTCAGCTCAATCAGATCCTCCGGCTCCGGCTGGTCATACACCGTGCCCGCCCGCGCCGGAACCACGACCGGCTCGCCCGGCTCGTCCGACAGCCCAAGCACCGGCTTGTACTTCTTCGCTCCGCCCGTATCTTGAGTGCCCGCCGTCACTTCAACCAGCCTTCCTTTCGATCCCTACCGCTCCGTATTATAAGGATGTGCGCTTTCCTTGTTTCATCGTCCTCGGCTCTCTGCTGCTGTTCACCGGCGCAACTGCCTGCGACCGCGGAGCAGCACCGGCAAATGCCGACCGCGTTGCCCCCGATTTCACAGTGAGCGATGGCGAAAACACCATCCATCTTGCCAACTATCGCGGCAAAGTCGTACTTCTGAATCTCTGGTGGAGCCAGTGCCCGCCCTGCATTCGGGAAACCCCAGCCCTCATGCAGCTCCATCACGACCGCCCCGACATCGCCATCCTCGCCGTCAGCATCGACGAAGACCCCGGCTCCTATCGCCGCTTTCTTACCCGCTTCCATGTCGACCTGAACACCGTCCGCGATCCCGACCAGAAAGTCGCCAAGCTCTACGGCACCGACGGCTGGCCCGAAACCTACATCATTGATCGCAAAGGCTTCATCCGCCGCAAAATCGTCGGCGACCCCGACTGGTCTAATCCCGAAATCCGCACCTACCTAAACAGCCTCTAAGTACGTCCACGGCCTGAATGAACGTCTGTCGTCCAGAGTGTGGCGTGGTAAGCGAAGGATCTGCTTTTGTCCGTCCCACCCCGACCACATCTCGGTTGCCCCACGTCTCGATTCTGAGACGTGGGAGACTAGGATGTTGGCAAGTCTTGACCCCCTTTGTCACTTGCCGTTAGGACATGCGCTCCACCGCACTAATCCACTCCACCGGCATCCCGAATCATCTCCACCGCCTTCTCATTCACCAGCTTCCTGAAGTGAAACCTTTCGCCCCAGCTCACCGGACTCACGTCGCGATACTCAAACATCCCGGGAATCTCGTACCCCGGATGCAGTTCCTTCCTGAGCGATGCCCTTACATTCACATCCGCCCCATGCTCCAGCAACAGCCTCGTAAACGGCGCCTCCGCAGGGCTCCCATGATGATTCATCCAGAAGTTCGGCTGCGACACCACCGTCGAGAACAGCGCCGTATGCCCGCCGAATCCCTCCGCGTCCACGAGCGCCCGCTCATTCACATCCATTCCTCGCTCCAGCAGCCACCGTGCAATCTCAAGCTCGTCGTAGTCCGCGCAGATATGCAGCAGCGTCGTCCCGCGCAGCGGAGTTCCATGTGTTGCCAGCACCTCGTCATAGCACCCCATCTCCGGCGGAAAAATCTCCTCCCACGCAAACCTCCGCCGCAGCAACTCCGGATCTCGTTTCACGTGCTCCTCAAGCAAATCCACTCTGCCTCGATGCAGCGCCATCACCGCCGTATCCGGATACCTGAACCCATACTCCGCATACAAATCCAGAATCCGACGCTTCGCCGCCGGATTCCTGCTGTCCGTCTCCAGCACCACTGCCACCGGCGCCAGCCGCTTCCCCTCGTCGTTATGCACGCGCGCACCCAGTTCCAGCAGCAGCGCCGTCCCCTCCACATTCAGCGTGTACGCCGGATTGACCAGCGAACCGTCCGCCGGTCTCGGCTCACCCATCATCTTGTGGAGCTTCTTCGCCGTCGCCACCTGTCCCTGAAGACACGCCCGATCAA
>DATNFD010000040.1:0-65991 GCA_035606555.1 Occallatibacter sp. | reverse complement strand
GCGGGGGAGGCGCACGTGTTTGTGACGCTGAGTGGATCCGGGGGCTGGATCGGAGGCGGAATGGTGACCAGCTATGCCGACGGACCTGCATCCGCTTCCCTTCAGCCGACCGGAGTTCCAGCCGGCAAATACTGGGCCCATACCAGCATCGGGTCGAGAAACCTGTGCGAAGGATCGTTTACCGCGGGAGGTGCGAGCCTTGCACGTGAGCCGCTCATCCTCAGCGCATCTGGGAATGCGGCGCCGCTGACGCTGACATTACGCAACGATTGCGCAAAGCTGACACTCTCGCTGCCGGGGTCCGTTGCATACACCGCGGGAGAAGAGCGGGCATATACGATCTACGTTGTTCCAGACTTCGATTCAACGCAGAACGTGGTACCTCAAACACTGCGAACGTCCACCGGGGGAAGGATCACCCTCACTGGATTGACGCCTGGGAATTATCACGTGTTTACGTTCGACAGGCCATTGGCGCTTGAGTATCGAAATCCGGCGGCGCTGGCGTCGTTGGCAAGCCAGGCAGTCTCGCTGGCACCGAATGACAATGCGGAGGTTTCTGTAGAGGTACCGCAGAGGTGATGAGGGTGCGCGCAGGTTGCCAAAAGCTGGTGCGAGTTGCGGCGTTCACGCTGCTGTGTGGGTGTGCGATGGGCCGTGCACAGGCGCCATCTTCGACAGGATCATTTCGGATTGCCGGTGTGCTTTCGAATGCGGTTAGCGGAGAGCCGGTGCGCAGAGGTATCGTGCAGGCGCTGGATGCGACAGGACACGCAGTGGCTGCGAGCACAACCGATGCTGATGGACACTTCGTGCTCGATCATCTTGCGGCAGCAAAGTTTCAGTTGCTTGCATCAAAACGGGGATTCCGCACCGCATCGTATGACGAGCATGACGAATTCGCGACATCAATCGTAACGGGACCTGACCAGGACACCACGCATTTGCAATACAAGCTGATGCCAAACGCAGTTATCTCTGGCGTAGTGACGAGCGATGATGGCGAGCCGGTCGCGAATGCGAGCGTGATGCTATTCAAGCGTCCCAAGCACCAGGGTGAGCGGATCGAGAGGGCGAACGGCACACAGACTGACGATACAGGCGAATACGAGATCGGCGATCTGGCCGGTGGCGAGTACTTGCTGGCTGTGAGCGCAGAGCCCTGGTATGCATTGCACGGGAGCGCAGAGAGCAAACGAAATAGCGCGCTCGATGTTGTGTACCCAGTGACCTTCTTCGATTCGACAACGGACGAACGAGCAGCGACGCCGATCGAATTGGCGGGCGGTATGCGGCAGGAGATCAACATCAGCCTGCATGCAGTGCCTGCGCTGCACATCTCGCTGCCCGCACCGGAGAGAGCGGACGGCAGCGTGGTGATGCCACAACTGCAGCGACTCGCTTTCGGAAATGTGATTGACACGGCGAGTTCGGGAGACTTCTTTGGCGGAGCGGCGGGCCGCACGCTCGAGATGGGCGGAGTGGCTCCCGGGCATTATGAATTGACCGATGGCGAGCCGCCGCGCGTACTGGATGTGGACCTGAGTGCAAACCAGCAGATTGGGACCGAAAGTGGAGCGACAGCAAGCACGGTCAAGGGGCAGGTGCGAATGATCTCAGGAGCGGCACTGCCGGAAGAGATGACGCTGACTCTCAATCGTCTCGACGGAGGCGCCGGGCAGACTCAGTTCGCGACCGAGGTACACAGAGGACGATTCACGTTTCTGCCCGTCTCGCCGGGTGAATATGAGGTTTCGGCGACAGTGGGAGACAAAAGGCTACCGGTTATCGCGACGGGCCTGGGAACGTTGGAGCAAGGTGGAGATGTGGTTAGTTTGCGCGAAGGCGGTCCAGCGCTGCTCGTAACACTGAGCGAAGCGGAGACGAGAATCGATGGTTTCGCAAAGAAGGATGGCAAGGGCTTTGCCGGGGCAATGATGGTGCTGTTGCCGAAGGATAGGGCGCTATGGAAATCCCTGGCTCGAAGGGACCAATCCGACTCGGATGGCAGCTTCGCGTTTCGCGATGTCGCCCCCGGGGAGTACAGGGCCGTGGCGATTGAAGATGGATGGCCCCTGGACTGGACGAACATCGCAGTGATGCAGCGCTATCTTCGGCAAGGGGTATACGTCAGAGTCTCAGAGAATGCAGGCAAGGTGATACGGCTCTCTTCCGCGGTACCCGTGGAACAGCATTGAGCGGGCTTCGTGGAATCGGGGTGGAGCAGTTAGTCTAGATGGGTACCGAACTGATTGTCGGCATGGCTTCGAGGCTGAGGATAGCAGCAGCTGTTCTGAGCTACTCGATCATTGTTTCTGCGCGACGGCGCAGGATGTTTGAAGGAGAATCTGCATTGAAGAGCAAGTTGCTGCTTTCGATCGTCGCCGTGGCTTCGGCCCTCGTTTTGCCGATGGCTGCAGTGGGCCAGATCGCGCCGGAGAAACCGCCAAAGGACGTGACGGGGCCGGTTTACAAGTACGAGGCTTATGTCGGGTACGGCTACACGAGCTTGAACCAGGTGAATCTTTCACGCAGCGGCCTGCAGGGTGTGAGCGCGTCGGTGGCGCGGAATTTTGGTGACCACTTCGGCATAAAGGTTGATGGCGGTCACTACGCGTGGAGCGTCACATCGAAAAACCCGGGAAAACCAACGGTAGATATGGCGTTGGTGGGTCCGGTTGTCCGCGGAAACCTGTTTGAAAAATGGAGCGGGTACGCAGAGGGCTTGTTCGGGGGAGTTCACACCGGAGGCGTGTCGATTCAGCCGGGAATCTCATTTGCAGGCGGCTTCGGTATTGGAATTGACTACAACCGCAGCCCCCGCTGGGCGATCCGTGCGTTTGGCGACGACATCGGGTCCTCGTTTACGATTCAACCGTACCAGTCGGGATTCTCGACGCACATGCGTTGGAATGCCCGCGCAGGTATCGGCGTCGTCTACCACTTCTGAGATCCAAGGGATAAGAGCACAAGGCGGGGGCGATTGCGCTTCCGCCTTTTTGCTGCGCGTCAGATGGGTGGTTGCGGCGTGGTGCAATAGGTGAGCGAAACGATCCCGCTGGGGAAGGTGCGCGAATCTCTGAAGTTAAGCGGCCAGCGACGGCCCGGCGGTACAACGGGAACTCCGCCGCCGAGCAGGATCGGAATTATCGACACTTCGACGCGGTCGACGAGACCGGCATCGAGAAGACTGCGGAACGTGATGCCCCCACCGAACAGCCAGATGGATTTTCCGGATTTGCGCTTGAGATCGCGCACGGTTTCCGCCAGCCCTGCAGGAACGATGGAGACTGCGGGGTGTTCGGCGGCATCGAGGGTGGTCGAAACCACGTAGGTCTTCATCCCGAGTTCCCTGGGAGAGCGGCCGAGGCGCAACATGCCTTCGTAACAGACGCGACCCATGATGGCGGTATCGAACTGGCGAAAGATTTCGTCGAAGTCAATTGTCGGGTCGTGGATAATCCAGTCATATTCCCCGTCAGGTCCGGCGATGAATCCGTCGAGGCTGGTTGCGACGCTGTAAACGAGATCCCGCATACGTGCGCTCCGGAGATGGCGATAAGTCTAAGCGAGAATCGTGGAGCCAGGCACGCTGTTTTGCGCTTCGCCTGGGACCGCGTGCGGGTACTGGGAGGTTGGCCTGGATCAGCGAAGAGTCAGGAACTTTTCGAGTTCTTTCCGGCTGGTGCCGTGCTCGGGAAGGAAATCGCGAACGCGCAGCTTTTCGAGGACCTCAGTCATAACGAATTCGTGAGCTACTCCGCCCTCGTCAGTGCGCACTACACGTGTGAGAACGCTGATGGAGTCCATGTCTTCGAGGGTGTCATTTTGCCGCTCGAGGGTCATGCGAACCAGCGTGTCGGCAGACCACAGATCTTTGCTGCGGAGGTAAAGACCGCTGGTACTGATGTTGAGAATCTCGTAAGGCGTGGGCGCGCCGCCGGTCCAGTAGAAAGCAAAGAGGCCGGGGTGCGAAATACGCTCACCACGGCGGCGATTTCCGCTGAGAGAGATTGATTCTCCTGAAAGCCAGCGTTGCACGCGGGTGGCAAAGGGGAGCTTCTCTTTGGAATGGACGAACCTGGTGTGCTCGACTTCCGTGCTGTTTGAGGAGAGCGCAGGCGGTTGGGCCTCCACTGGAGTGAAGGGGGCTGCCGATTGGACCGAAGGGGAATCTTCAATGGACGGATAGGATTCGACTCGTTCAGATGGGATTGGCGCGGCTGCCTCATACGATGGGGCAGCGAACTCAGGGATCGGTTCGGGCTCTTTGGCGATTGAACTCGCGGCCGGCCGCATCCATGCAGCGGGAACAGGATTGGGATCCGGTGGCGCTGCGGGCTGGACTGGCAGGCTTTCTTGAGGCTCACTCACCTTTTCGAAAGCATCCTCCTCTCCCTGGGCCCCTTCGCGGCGAATTTGTTCGTCGATGCGCTGAATGACGGCTCTCAGGCTTCGAGGAAGTTGAATCGGCTGCGATGGGGCTTGGATGCTCGGCTCCGGTGGTGGTTGAAGGTCGATCGGTGCCGGTTCTGCGGCTGCTTCGGAATCAGAGGTGGTGTACTGCGCTTCTTCAGCTTCCGCATCGATTGAGGCGCTCGGCTCCATCGCACGCGGCGGTTCGGGACGAAGAAAAATTTCGGAGGGCTGGGGCGACCCGGCTGAGGGCAAGTAGATCAACGAAGCGCCCAGCGGCTCGATCAGATGCGGGCGAGATTGCACGGGCAGCATATCGATGAATTCCTCGGGCACCTGTTGTGGCTGAGGAGACAATGCAGCTTGACGCAGCACCAGAAGCTCAGATTCGGTGCAAATTTTGATCGTGTCGCCTGGCATCGTGCCAGATCTGGCGAGAGACTGGTCTGGAAGAAAGAGGACGCTGGCCACATCCTCAGCAAGCGAAGGGAATGAAGTACCGGGACCGACAGCAGCTATGACCAGAATCCGTTGTTCTCTGTCGAGGTATGCAGCGTCGAATGCGAAAAGTCGCGGCATGTCGGCGGCATAAACAGGTTGTGTCAGCAAGACGGCGGAGTCCGGATTGCGACCGGGGCCATTCAATACGATGGCGAGCAACCGCGCCGGAGTCTGCGGGTCTGACACGATGACGAGAAGTTCACTAAGCGCAACATTGCGAGTCAGGTTATAGGCGCAGTGGATCGCGGTTTGCATGGGTCCTTTGGCGAAGTCGCATAAGTTCTGAGGAACTCAAGCGAACCACATGGTGTTTGCTGCTCTTCAAGCAGACCCAAGGCAGAAACAACGTGAAAGAGCAGGACGTACAGTTGGATGCGGGAGATGGCGCGCAGGCTGGACGGAGGAGGCACACGAACCCCGGTGATCACCGTGCATGAGTGCACTGGCCGGTACGAGGTTCGATCAAAGCACTGTGAGGCTGAAGGTTCTCAGCCTTCTTCGGCCTCTCTGAGCTTGGCGATTACCGTGAAGTCTTCGAGGGTGGTAACGTCGCCTTTGATTTCTCCGTGGGTTGCCAGCTCGCGAAGGAGGCGGCGCATGATTTTGCCGCTGCGGGTTTTCGGAAGGGACTCAGTGAAGCGGATGTCGTCGGGGCGGGCCAGAGCGCCGATCTCCTTTGCAACCCATTGACGGAGCTCCTCTTTTAGCTCAAGCGAAGGCTGGTTGCCGGATTCGAGGGAGACGAAGGCAGAGATGGCTTGGCCTTTGAGATCGTCGGGGCGACCGACTACGGCGGCTTCAGCGACTTTGGAGTGGGCAACGAGGGCGGATTCGATTTCCATTGTGCCCAGGCGGTGTCCGCTGACGTTGATGACGTCGTCGACGCGTCCCATCAGCCAGAAGTAGCCGTCGCTATCCATGCGGGCGCCATCCCCGGTGAAGTAGCAGCCGGGGACGTCGGACCAGTAGGTCCTCTTGAAACGTTCGGGATCGCCATAAACGGTACGAGCCATGGATGGCCAGGGCTTGCGGATGATGAGCAGGCCGCCGCTGCCGGCGGGAACCGCCTGGAAGTTGCCGTTTTCATCGGGACGCGTGACGACTTCGGGCTGGATTCCGAAGAAGGGGCGCGTTGCCGAACCGGGCTTGGCGGGTACAGCGCCGGGGATGGGCGAGATCATGATGGAACCCGTCTCTGTCTGCCACCAGGTATCGACGATGGGGCAGCGATTGTGCCCAATCTTCTCGCGATACCACATCCAGCTTTCGGGGTTGATGGGCTCGCCTACAGTACCGAGGAGGCGGAGCGAATCGAGCTTGAATTTGTCGACGTACTTGTCACCCCATTTGATGAATGCACGGATGGCTGTGGGCGCGGTGTAGAAGATCGTGACCTTGTGATCGTCGATGATCTTCCAGAAGCGCGAGAAGTCGGGGTAGTTGGGTGCGCCTTCGTACATGAGGACCGTAGCGCCGTTCTGCATGGGTCCGTAGACCACGTAGGAGTGGCCCGTGACCCAGCCGATATCGGCGGAGCACCAGTAGATATCGTCGTCGTGCAGATCGAAGACGTACTTCGATGTGATGTAGGTCTGGACCGCGTAGCCGCCGGTTGTGTGCACCAGACCTTTGGGTTTGCCGGTCGTGCCGGAGGTGTAGAGGATGTAGAGCGGATCTTCGGAGTCGAGCGGCTCGGCAGGACAGTGTGTGGGCGCGTTATCGACGATGTCGTGCCACCACCAGTCTCGGCCTTCAACCATGTTGACCGGTGAACCGGTACGGCGGTACACGATCACGTGATCGACAGTGTGGCAGGCGTGCATTGCCTCATCGACAGTGCGCTTGAGCGGGACTTCGTTGCCGCGACGATAGCTCGTGTCCTGGGTGATGACGGCCACGCAGCCGCAGTCGTTGACGCGATCGGCGATGGCGTTGGCGGCGAACCCGCCGAAGATCACGGAGTGAATGGCCCCGATGCGCGCGCACGCCAGGATGGCAATGGCGAGTTCCGGCGTCATGCCCATATAAACGGCAACGCGATCGCCCTTCTTGATGCCGAGGGCTTTGAGGGCGTTGGCGAAGCGCTGCACTTCAATGTGGAGTTCGGCGTAGGTGAGGCGACGCACCTCCCCGGGCTCGCCTTCCCAGATAATGGCGGTCTTGTCCCCACGCCCGCTTTCGACCTGGCGGTCGAGGCAGTTGTAGCTGAGATTCAGCTTGCCGCCGACGAACCACTTGGCTGTGGGGAGATTCCACTCGAGCACCTTGTCCCACGGCTTGAACCAGTGCAGTTCCTTTGCGACTCCGGCCCAGAAGCTTTCAGGATCTTCGATGGACTGCTTGTACATCTCCTCGTACTGCTCGAGGCTCTTGATGTGAGCCTTGGCAGAAAATTCAGGTGGAGGCGGGAAGACGCGGGCTTCGCGAAGGAGAGAATCGAGATCCTGACTGGAGAGAGATGATACCGATTTCGGATCGGCGGGAACGTGCGCGGATGACATGGATGAGTTCCTTCAGGGAAGTCGCTGGATTTGCGGGTCTTGACGCGGCAGCGCAAGCTGAAAGCAGCGCTCCAGCGCCAACTTGGTAACGCTGCCACTTTATCGGGGTGGGGGTATGCGGGGCAAGTAGAGACACAATCCGTTGGATCTCTATGGCCCGAGCAAGAGCACAAACCTCCGCTCTTCCTCGTCAAACCGCTCAATTCGCCCGGAGAGAATGTCGTAGTACCACCCAAACACCTGCAGACGTCCCTCCTGCATTGCCCGAGAAACCGACGGCTGCGCCTTTAAATTGATCAACTGCGCCACTACATTCCCGCGAATCACGGAACAAAGATCTGCGTGTGGACCATCTTCGTCCTTGAGCGGTTGGCGATGCGTGAACGCCGCCTCAACATGCTGCAACCAGCGATTCGCCTTGGGCAGTTTATCCAGCCCTTGCCGGTTTATCGCTGCTTTGATGGCTCCGCAATCCGAATGTCCGCACAGAATTACGTATGGCACCTTCAGCACATCTACGGCATACTCGATCGTCGCGGTCACGCCATCCACATCGTTCATCGTCACGGGCACCACATTTCCGATGCTGCGGCTGATGAACAGATCTCCGGGCCCTGTGCCGAGGATCAGGTCCGGCACAATCCTCGAATCAGAACACGTGATAAACAGCCACTCCGGCGCCTGCGACTCCGCTAAAAGGTGATACTCATTCCGCTTTTTGGGGAAAATCTCCGCCAGAAATTTCTTGTGGCCTTCGATCAACCGCTGCATTCCGACCTCGCGCGAACTTTGTTTTATGCCAGAACCAGCCTATCGCATTGCTCTGTTACGCTTTTTGTCAGATCAACAGGAGCCGGTCTGTCAGTGATTAAAACTCCCGCATTGTGCACCGCTATTCTTGCGCTTTCGTTTTCCCTTCACGCCCAGACAGTCGACAGCATCGACCCCGCCCTCAAATCCCGCATCGATCAGATCGCCGCGGGTGTCATGAAGCAGCGCGGAGTGCCTTCCGCGTCCGTAGCTGTCGTCAAAGGCAGCAAACTGGTCTACACGCATGCGTACGGACTCGCTCACATTAGCCCCGACAAGCCGGCAACGGCCGACATGCGCTACTCCATTGGCTCGGTTTCGAAGCAATTCACGGCCGCTGCGATACTTCTTCTTCAGGAAGAAGGCAAGCTCACGCTTGACGATCCCGTTGGCAAATACGTTCCCGGCCTCACGCGGGGCGACGAGGTCACTATCCGCGAGATTCTCTCGCACACCTCCGGTTATCAGGACTACTGGCCCGAGGACTACCTGATGACGCCGATGATGAAGCCCTCAACCCCGCAGTACATCATCGATACGTGGGCGAAGAAGCCGCTCGACTTCGAGCCCGGGACGCAATGGCAATACTCCAACACCAATTACGTCATTGCGGGACTCATTGTTGAAAAAGTCAGCGGCGAGAAAGTCATGGACTTTCTCGCTGACCACATCTTTCATCCTCTCGGCATGAAGAGCGTCTGGAACTCCGACGAAAAGAAGCTCACCCAGACAGACGCCACTCCCTATATCCGCTACGCGCTGGGCCCATTGCGCCCCGCACCCAAGGAAGGGGAAGGTTGGATGTTTGCCGCCGGCGAGCTCGCCATGACCGCGCACGATCTCGCGCTCTGGGACATCAGCCTCATGACGCAATCCGTCCTCAAGCCCGAAAGCTACAAGCAGATGTTCACAGAGGTGAAGCTCAAAAATGGTCAGGGCACGCATTATGGTCTCGGCGTCGAAGTGCTCAATCGCAATGGCCACCGCGACATCGAGCACAGCGGCGAAGTGACCGGCTTCGTATCAGATAACGTCGTCTACGTGGATGACGGGGTCGCCGTGGCTGTCCTGACCAACCACATGGAAAGCGGAGCCAGCCAGATAGCCGATCTGGCTGCCGAAACTGTCCTCGGCGAAAGACGGTCTCCAACGGAAGAGCAGGCGCTCAACATTTATCGCGGATTGCAGAAGGGGCAGATCGATCGCAGCCTGCTCGCGCCGAACCTCAGCGACTATTTCTCCGCCCAGGCCCTCTCGGATTTCAAAGATAGTCTCGGTCCGCTCGGGGAGCCGCTCACCTTCCGCCAGACCGGCGAGATGCTCCGCGGCGGGATGACCTTTCGCGGTTACCGCGTTATCTATCCCACCCGTGGTCTCAGAATCACCACCTACACCTATCCCGACGGCAAACTGGAGCAGTACCTCGTCGGGCCTGCAGACTGATTTCAACTCGCGGTCGTCAGCACGAAGGCGCCTCACCCATTCGGCGCGGGTTGTCGAATGGGTGGGAAAGAAGGAGCCACAGCCCGTGATTCGCGCTCAGCGGATTGCATTCACGACCGCGATCACCATCGCCAGCCGGATCGTGCAACTACGGGATCGCCTCCTGGGCCGGGTACCCCGTTCCCGCCCTGATTGCAAGGGCATCCGAGCAACACAACACGCAATCGCCAGCGGCAGAAACCTGCTCGATGCCGTTTACGTCAAGCCTTCAGAAACGCCAAGCCGCTCAGCGCTTCTCATTTGTCACGGTATCGGCGAGATCATTCCGCAGTGGTTCCCCATCCAGCGCCTTTTCGTAGAAAGCGGCATCGCCTCGCTCGTTTTCGACTACTCCGGATATGGCCAAAGCACCGGGATGCCAGACTTCCTCCAGTTTGAGCAGGACGCGATCGCTTCCTTCCAAACGCTCCAGCGGCTTGCACCGGGCGTGCCTGTCACGCTTCTGGGCTTCTCTCTTGGTACCGGCATCGTCCCAGCAATTCTCAATCGAGTCAAAGCCGATCGCGTCATTCTTTGCGCCGGTTACACTTCGTTTCGAAGCGCAGCGCGTGCTGCCTGGATCCCGCCATTTCTTTCGTTTCTGGTCCCGCCAATCTGGTCAGCCGAGGAAGCAATGCGCGATTGCACTCTTCCCATCCTCATCGTCCAGGGGACGCGCGATCGCCTGTTCCAAATGCAAATGGCTCAGGAACTCGCCGCGTGCTGCGGAGGACAGGCGGATCTTCTCGTTCTGCCCGCACGCTCCCACAATGAACCCTTCTACTATCCGAAGCCGCACTATTGGGATCCGATTATCGAATGGATTCTTCATCCAGCGCCCCGCAAAGATTGAACGCGGCCTGGTTGTTTCAGATTCCTATCGCGGATCGACTTTACGTGGTCCCGTCTGCGTGATCAGATCGGAAAAGGGACCCGGCCCGCGGTCGCCGCTCACTGCCTTGCCAAAGAAATCTGTATCGATTCCCTTGTAGATCGGTGCTGGTTTCACTTCACCCTTCGCACCAAATGTCAGTTCCAGTTTGTCCGCGTCGAGCTCCGCGTTGATCTCAGCCGTCGCGCCGTGCTCATCCCACCCGCGCTGTTCGCGCCAAGATTTCAGATTGTCCCACTCCGGCGGCTCAGGATACTTCACCCTGAGATATGGCCCGCCGCCGAAACCGAACGGCCCCGCTACAACGCCGTACACATTCCCGTCCGCATCGTTCTTCCCGTTGTTGAACTCGATCGCCGACCGACCCATCTTTGCGAACACATTATCGTGCACCATCAGGTTGTGCACGTCATTCGTATGCCCGAAGATCGGCCGCGGACCGTTGATGCCAGAAACCGTATCCACGCACACCTCTTTGCAATCCAGAAAGAGGTTATACGCAATGATCACGTTGTTGGTGTCGCGAATCAGAATGCCGCCGGTCAGGTCCGAGAAGATATTGTTGTCGATCTGATTGAGATCGTCGCTGCCTTCGATGTGCACCGCATGAGGATTCACATCTCCCGGAATATCTGCAAACACATTTCCCGTGATTCGGACATTCTTATTGCCGATGTCGAGCCATATCCCGTTTCCATGCCGGATATGCCGCACCACGTTGTTGCGGAACAGAAGATTGTGGGCCACGTGCATCTTGGTGCCACCCGACTCCGACATCATCGCGGCATCTTGCCATCCAATCCACTCGAACAGATTCTTCTCCACGAGCGTGTCCTGGGGTCCCCCGGTGCCGCCAAGCCCTTCAATCCCGCAATAACGAAAGGTATTTCCTCGAATCACATCGAAGCCGACCGGCTGTGGAGGTCTGGATGCGGCCCAGTCCTCGTTCCCGATGTCGAGGCCCACACTGTTGGCCCATTCGAAAGTGTCGTCTTCGAAGATGAAGTGGTTGCCGCGATTGACTGAAACCATTCCGCGTTGCGGCACCGGGAAACCATTGCCGGCGTGCATGAAGGTAATGCCCTTCACCCGTATGTACCGCTGATATCGCTGTACGGGCGAGAACACCTGCTCCTGGGTCGTGATCTCGATCGTGTGTTTCGCCGGATCGTCATCGTTCGCCAGCCGTATGTGCAGCGTCATCCCATTCGGTTCGATCCATACCTTGCCCGCATCTGGCTGGAATTCCTTGAACAGCGGAGCCCAGAAAATCTTCTTGAAATAGTTGAGCGATCGTGTCGAGTTGCCGAGGTCGCTCGCAGTCTCCACCGGCTCCAGTGGGTGCCCATCCACAAACACCAGCCCGCGCCGCCTGAAGTATGTCGCCATGTTGTCCTCGGCATAGCGCAGCCAGGTTTTGTTGCCGATCACGTTGTCCACTTCGAAGGGGTTATACCCGTTCGGGAAGAGCGACGGATCAAGTTTCAGTTCCCACGCTTTGACCGGCTTCTTCGTATCCGGATCAATCCCAAAATTCCAGCCATCGCTCGGCTTCCAGTCCTTCACCACCGCCGAGCCCTTCACCACAACCGTGGCTCCCGGGGCCGCCTCGTAGCTGATCATCGCCTCCGGCCCAGTACCGCCACGCGCCGGCTGGATGAATTCCCGGTACACTCCTGCGGCAATCACCACACGCTCGCCGGGCTGCAATACCTTCGCCGCGTGATTGATGGTCTTGAATGGCCGTTCCTTCGTGCCAGGGCCGGCATCATCCGCGTTCTTTGCCTGTCCGTCGACGTAGTAGGTCTTCGTAAAACGGAGTTCCTTTTGCCATTGCGGAAACTCCGTTCCGTCCGGCAGCTTCGAACTCGACGCAAAGCCCCACGCAGCAGCAACAAGCAAACACACGAACACACACAGAACGCGCTTCATCCCAGCCCTCCTGCCCCCCGAACCTAAACGACAGTCCCGAATTTACAAAGATCAGCAACGTACAGCAGCGTCATACTAAATCGCTTTTCTTTGTATTGTCGAGCGTATCTCAGGAGTATTCGATCCGCCGCTAGGTCCGCTAATAAGCGCGCCAGCGCCGCTGTCCCTCATCTTTCGGTACACTTGAATCTACTTATGTTTGAGAACCTCACAGAAAAGCTGCAGCGGGCCTTCAAAACCCTAAGAGGCCAGGGAACCCTCTCCGAAGAAAACATGGACGAGGCTCTCAAAGAGATCCGCATCGCCATGCTCGAAGCCGACGTTAACCTCAACGTCGTCAAAGAACTCATCGAGCACATCCGCGCCAAGGCCGTCGGCACCGAAGTCCTTACCGCCCTCTCGCCTTCTGAGCAGGTCATCAAGATCGTCCGAGATGAGCTCGTCGAACTCCTGGGGCGCGACACCGCCCGATTCAAATTCGCCTCGCAGCCGCCAACGGTGATCCTGATGGCCGGCCTCCAAGGCTCCGGTAAAACCACCACCTCCGGAAAGCTCGCCCAGTGGCTCAAAAAGGGCGGACATCGACCCATGCTCGTCTCCGTCGACGTCTATCGTCCCGCCGCCCGCGAGCAACTCAAAGTGGTCGCCAAGTCGATCGACGCGCGCCTCTACGAAGGCAAAATCGACGGCCAGAAAGCCGATTCCAAGCTTGTAGAGCGTCTTGCGACTGAAGCACGAAGAGAAGCGCGTATTCTCGCCTGCGACACCCTCATCGTCGACACCGCCGGCCGCCTGCACGTCGATGAAGAGCTCATGACCGAGATGGAGCAGCTCAAGAAGCTGCTGTCGCCCTCAGAAATCCTATTCGTGGCTGACGCCATGACCGGACAGGACGCCGTCAACTCGGCTCAGGATTTCCATAAACGCCTCGGCCTCACCGGCGTGGTCCTCACCAAGATGGACGGCGACTCTCGCGGAGGCGCAGCTCTCTCCATCCGCCACGTCACCGGCCAGCCGATCAAGTTCATCGGCACCGGCGAAAAAGCGGACGCCTTCGAGCCCTTCCACCCCGACCGCATCGTCGGCCGCATCCTCGGCATGGGCGACATGCTCTCGCTGATCGAGAAAGCCGAGTCCGCCCTCGACAAGAAGAAGTCAGAAGAATTCGCCAAGAAGGCTCTCCTCGGCGACGGCTTCACACTCGAGGACTTCCGCGATCAGTTGAAGCAGATCAAGAAGCTCGGGTCCATCGAGTCGATCCTCAAGATGATGCCCTCCGTCGGGCCGTTCGCCGGACTCCAGCAGGCCGCGGGCCAAGTCGACGAAAAGCAGTTTGTGCGTCTCGAAGCAATGATCAGTTCGATGACACCCTACGAGCGCCGCAACCACGAAGTCATCTCCGGCTCGCGTCGCAAGCGTATTGCAGCCGGCTCCGGCACCTCTGTACAGGAAGTCAATCAGCTCCTCCGCCAGTACGCCCAGATGAGCAAGATGTTCAAGCAGATGGGCAAAGGCGGCCTCGCCAAACAGATGCTCCGCGGCGGCATGAGCGGCCTCATGGGCAAACAAAAATTCGGGCGATAGGTCTCAGTTTCAATATCGCTGTCATCCTGAGCGGTGCGGCTTTCTTCAGCGGAGCGAAGGACCTGCTTTTTGCAGTCCCAACCTGAATCTGGCACAGAACACAAATCAATGACTCCTCTGCAGGACCAACTCGACGAGATCACGGCTAACACGCGCCACCTTGTTCAGCCCGAGCGCCTCGCCATCAGCGAACGCGCCGTCGAAGAGTTATTCGCGACAGGAATAGAAGATCGCATTCTCCGTGTCGGTACGCAGGCACCCGAATTCGCCCTCAAGGATTCAGACGGCAAGCTCGTTTGCTCCCGCGATCTTCTCGCCCTTGGGCCCATGGTCATCAAGTTCTTTCGCGGGCGCTGGTGTCCCTACTGCGTCACGGAACTCGAAACCTGGCGCGACCTCTACGGCAAGCTGCGCGAAGCTGGAGCACTATTGGTCGCCATCACGCCGCAGAGCGAACGTCAGAGCGACTTCATGGTTGGCCAGCATGGCCTTCCCTTCCCAGTCCTCTCGGATCCGGGCAACACCGTCGCTGAGCAGTTCGGCCTCGTCTACACCATTCCCGAGTACCACCGCGACTACTACCTATCCATCCTCGTCAATCTACCCTTCATCAACGGCGAAAAGAGCTGGCGTCTTCCTCTGCCAGCCACTTACGTCATCGCCCAGGATGGCAAGGTCGTTTACGCCGAAGCGCATGCCGACTTCCGCGTTCGCCCCGAACCCGAAGAAGCCCTCGCCGCCTGCCATATCCCGCTCCGCTGATCCTCCACAATTTCAGGCAACTTCCCGGTTGCATCTCGGGCCGGCGACGACCCTAAGAGCCCCGCGTCTATCTCGCCTGCTCGCGTGATGCCTCGGCCGCGTCGTTCTCTTCCGCACCTGGTCGGCGGTACTCCAGGTTGAGAGTGCTCATCGCATACTCGCTCAAGTGTGTGTTCTTCGCGCTCCAGGAGCCGTACGACTGGCGCCTCGCCGCCAGCAAGCGAAACGCCTCGGGCGCCTGCCATGGGTCATACCCCGCGTCCGCCACAAGCGAGATCGCGATGCGGCCCACCTGCTCTTCAATACGCGTCGCAATCCTGTGATCGGGAAGCGCGCCCATCATGTCCAGCGGAAACGCTCCGAAATAGGGGATCGTGGCATACAAGGCAAGCGTGCTCAGCTGATCTCGAACCGCGGGCCACTGCCTCATTTCCTTGCCAATTCCCTGACGCTGAAGAACCATTGCAATTGGCATCGCCAGCGCCGCGGCAAGTTGATCATCGTTCTTCATGCGCTCGCAAGGAACCGGGGATAGAAAATCAGTCCGCCACGCGGGGCGCAGATGAAGGTCCGCATGTCATCGTCATCAACTGCATAAAACAGAAAGGGAATCTTGCGGGGATCATCGTCGGCAAGTGAGCGTTGGAATGGAGGAATCAGTTTCGTCCCAAGACGCTGCAGACGATCGTCCAATGCCTGATCAGCGGGAACAGTTCGCCACGACTTCAGGCGGCCCGGCTTCATGCGGCCATCCACATGCCGTTTGAAATCAGGAGGGAAAAACGGAAGCTTGTAGTCGTCCAGCCCGTTCACAACCTCCACGGGCTTGCCCGGCTTCGTACTGAGAAAATCAGCCGATGAGGCTACGATGACGCCACGCGAATCGGGCTTTCCTTTGTAGTGCAGCCACGTACCGGCTCCAACTTCATCAAGCTTGTGAACATCGCCCCGGAAGGTTGTCGTCGCCGAAGTAGGCACCTGAATCGTATATCCGTCCGCGCGGAACACCCGCTCGCCTCCAGCCTCAACGAGAGAGTTCACCGGTCCCAGCCCGCTGATCTGCTGATTCCAATCCTCACGGAAAAGAACCGCATCCGCCACAGGCTTTTTGTTCTTCATCTTTCCCAGCACCCAAACATATGCACCGGGTCTAAGCTCCTTCCGCAAGGAATCGTCAGACGTCGCGGAATCCCCGCCTTTCAGCCGAAATCCAGTAAGTGGCTGAAGCAGGATGTGCTTATCTTCTACATCGAATCCCTCGGGCGTCTGGACGGCTGTCACGTAGCCGTGAACCAACTCGACTGTTGTGATGGTCGGGTCCTGCGCCGTCAATGGCCGTGAAAACCAGAAAGCAATTGCGAGAAGAGAGCACACTACTACAACGAATCGACCAGCAGCTTGAGAACAATGTTCGATGCGCATAGGTTTCGGTTTTGTGTATCGGGAATACCGGAAGAAATTATAGGCTGAAACGGCTCCCGAGCCGATAGCACTTTGGGTGTCTGGCAAAGCGTCCGGAAATCTAATCCGGACTTCGGCCTTCATCGCCCCCCGGAGCAGTGCTCGCAGCACCTGGCCCGTATCGCATCCGCGAGTATTCCAGTCTGATCAATGATGCCGATTCAGAAACTTCTGGATTTCATTTTGCCGGACGCCCCGCAGCAGAAACACCTTGCTTCGCGACAACTCACCGCTCACCAGCTCGACCGATCTTTTCGGAAGCCCAAACGTCTCCGCCAGGAACGCAATCAGCGCCTCATTCGCCCGGCCCTCCACCGGAGGAGCCTGCACCGCAATCTTCAACTGCGCGGTATCTCCCTCTCCATACACACCTGCGATCGCAGTCTTCTTCGCGGCGGGCTGTGCGCGTACGGCCAGCGTCACTCCGCCCGGAACCTCGCGCAGCATTACTGTGGCCCTGTGTACGGCGCACGTTTGCCAAAAATCGCCGTCCCCACCCGGATCCGCGTCGCGCCTTCCGCAATGGCGAGCGGAAAATCCCCGCTCATGCCCATCGACAGGACATCAAACCTCAGCCGCGGATATTTCGCTGCCCAACCATCCCGCCATTCGCGCAGACTGCGAAAGCACGTGTGCGTAACTTGCTCGTCGGCTCCCCACGGCGCAATCGTCATCAACCCGCACATCTCCAGGTTCCCGAGATCCGGCAGCGCCTCAAACAACTCCTCGGCCTCGCGCGATTCCGGCTGCAGCCCTTCCTTCGTTTCTTCCGGGCTCAGCTTCACCTCAACAAGCACCGGCAACCGCTTCCCCAGCTTCCCGGCCGCCTCATCCAGCCGGCGCGCCAGCCGTAAAGAATCCAGCGAATCCACCGCATCGAAAACCTCCGCCGCCTTCGCCGCCTTGTTCGATTGCAGATGCCCAATGAGATGAACACGGATGAGGCGCTCCGAACGGGAACGCAGCGGTTCCAGTTGCGCCGCTTTACCCGCAAACTCCTGCACCCGGTTTTCGCCAAAGAGCGTCAGCCCCAACCCGGCAGCTTCAGCAATCGTATCCACCGGATACGTCTTCGACACCGCCATCAACTCGACATCTTCACGGCGCCGACCAGCGCGGCGGCACGCATCCGCAATGGCCTGCTCCACCGTATTTAGGTTTTCAGCGATATTCACCACAGTGCGCGCTCCACCACTCAGCGCCCGTGTTCCTCGAGATACTTCTCCGCCTCCAGGGCCGCCATGCATCCGGTCCCCGCAGCCGTGATCGCCTGCCGGTACCTGCGATCCTGCACGTCGCCGCACGCATATACGCCCGGAACCAGAATGCCTTTACGCGTAGTCAGGATATTCTCGCGGGTCAGCACGTATCCTTCATCATCCAGATCGATCTGCCCCGCAAACATCCTTGCGTTTGGCTCGTGCCCGATCCCGAGAAACAGCCCGTCAAGATGCAAGACTTCCGTCATTCCGGTCACAACATCCCGCAACTTGACGCCCTTCACTTCTTTCTCTTCGACACCCAGCACTTCGTCGATGACCGTATTGGTCCTGAACTCGATATTCGGATGCGCCATTGCCCGCTCCAGCATGATCTTCGAAGCGCGGAACGCCGGACGCCTGTGCAGCAGAGTCACCTTGCTTGCGAAGCGCGTCAGAAATAACGCCTCTTCCATGGCCGAATCGCCGCCACCCACCACCGCGATTTCTTTTCCTCGGAAGAAAAACCCATCACACGTCGCGCAGCTCGAAACACCATGCCCGATCAGTGCCTGTTCGCTCGGCAATCCCAGCCACCGCGCGCTCGCGCCCGAGGCAATAATCAGCGTCCGCGTCGTAATCTCTCCAGCGGACGTGTGCAGCCGGAACGGGTGGGTTCCGAGCTCTACCTTCTCCAGGTGCGCCAGCTGAAACTCTGCCCCAAACCGCGCCGCTTGCCGCTTCATGTTGTCGATCAGCTCGGGTCCCTGAATACCCTCGGGCCATCCCGGAAAATTCTCGACCAGTGAGGTGATGGAGAGCTGGCCTCCCGGTTCGTGCCCTTCCAGCACCAGAGGTTTCAGGTTGGCGCGTGCGCTGTAGATCGCCGCAGTCAATCCGGCGCAGCCGGAACCGAGAATTACCGTGTCACGTGTCTCTGCCATGAAGTTTCCCAGTCGATTGTAGAAGACAGGGGCCAAGGGAACGAGGGATCAAGGGAACAAGACGACCCTGTTTCCCACAGATCGAAAATCCCGCCCAGTCCCTTCACTGCTGTTCTCTCGTTCCCTCCCTTGACCCCTCGTCCCCTGTATAAGATGTTCCTCATGGCAAATCTGACTCTTGTCTACGGAATGCGCCTCCTCCCTGAAGGCGAAGTCGCCGAAATCAACGATGCCACCCTCAAACTGGCCAACGGTAACGAGGCGCACGTCACCATGCACGTGCTCGAGGGCTCGCGGAAACAAATCGAGGCCCAGCTTAAGCAGAGCCTCGACGCGTTCTTCGACTTTTATCCGGAAATCTAATCAGAAGGTTTGAGGCTGAAGGGAAAAGCTCAGACCGGCCTTGTTCCCTCGCCCCTCGTTCTCTTGTGCCCTGCGCGTCCCAGCGCTACACCCTCGCCTGCGTCACCTTCTTCGAGGTACTCTGCTTCACACGAAGGTTGTCGATTGCGTAGTCGATGAATCGCGGCTCGAAGTGAGGCGGTTCCCGCATGAACCGGCACGTCGATATCACCTGGTCGACAATAAATCGCGGATGATACGCGGCCAGCTCAAGCTGCTTTTCCACTGTGATCTTCTGCACGATAACCTCGAAGATCTCCTCCGACATTTCAATCTTCTGTTTCTGGCATTCACTCTCGAAGATGCGGGCATAGTGCAGAACGGTGGGAGGGCCCACCTCGATCTTGTATGGCAGCCGGCGTAGGAACGCCGGATCCATCAGATCCTCCGGCTCAAGATTCGTCGAGAAGATGACGAGCTCTTCAAACGGAATGGAGAACGTTTTGCCCGTGTGCAGCTTCAGATAATCCACTTTGCCTTCCAGCGGCACAATCCAACGGTTCAGCAGGTTTGTCGGACTCACAATCTGCCGTCCGAAATCGTCGATCAGGAACGTCCCGCCCAGCGCTTTCATATGTAGCGGAGCTTCGTAATAGTGCCCCGTCGGATCGTAGCGAAGATCCAGCATTTCCAGCGTCAGTTCGCCGCCCGTAATCACAAACGGCCGCTGGCAAGGAACCCAGCGGGCGTCGTACGTCTGCGACTTCACCACGCTGAAGGTATTTTCGTCCTCGATATCCGCCCCCTCCAGAGGCAGGTGAATGCTCGGATCGTGCACGCGAATGATCTGTCCTTCCACCATCACCGCATACGGCACATAAATCACATCGCTGAACACCGAAGCAAAACGCTGCGCTACCGTCGTCTTTCCATTTCCCGGCGGCCCATACAGAAGCATCGCGCGCCCGGAGTTCAAGGCTGGACCGGCCTGCTCAATGATCCGCTCATCGAACGACAAGCCGGTAGTCGCCGCTTTGATCTTCTCCGGCGTCACCAGCTCGTTCGTCAACTTCTGCATATTCACCTGCTGGTTGAATTCGTCCAGCGTGACCGGAGCCGGTCCAACGTAATGCAGTCGGTTCATCGCATCAATCACATACCGTCGGCCCTCATCTGTGAATTGATAGACCATGTCGATCAGACTGTCGCCCTGCCGCGCGCCCAGGTTCTGCAGATACAGTCTGTCTACCGCCATCCGGGTCAGCTCGAGAACGATGTTGTACGGCAGCTTGATGGAATCCGCGAACTGCCTCACCGTCTGCAGCCTGTTTACGTACATCAGCTTCAACAGCAACGAAAGCAGATCAACTTCATCCAGGCCTGTCGCAGCGATATTCTCCGGCTCCCGTGGCGTCCTGTGCAGGAACTTCTCAAGCTGATCCTTTGTGAGGGCTCCAATGGCAACCAGGTTCTCCCCAAGCCGACCCCCACATAGCGAGAGCCTCTGCAGTGCCTTCTGCACATCCTGCTCGCTCACGAGCTTGGCCCGGATGAGCAAATCTCCCAATCTCAGTCGCGTGCTAATGGTCCCCTCCCCTTTCGTACCCGAGGATCTCCCTCAAAAACGCCTAAGTTCCTTGAATTGCTCAGCTTGTTTGCAGGATTCATTGTAGCCGTGAAAGTAACTTTGCAATGAACTAAGGTAATCGGTTACCACCATTGGGCAGTTACGACGGTGCTCTCGCGATCCTCAGATCGGCCCGCGCGATAAAAAATTTTTAATCTCGCCCTGAGAGTTACGGCACGGGACGCGCATATTCCTGCGCGGGGCCCATAGTGCGCATTGCACCATCAGCCATCGTGGTGATTTTGTTGCTGACGCCAACTGCGCTGTCGGCCGGGGGACCGAAGTACGTCGCGGGCACCACCTACTTCGATCCAGCCATTGTCGGACAGCCCGTACGCTGGGCCGCCGGCATCGTGAAGTACTACGTCGACCAGGGCTCTCTCACCCCAGAAATCAATAATCAGCAGGCAACGGCTATGGTCGATGCTGCCGCCGCACTCTGGAGCGCCATCCCAAGCGCCGGCGTGCTCCTCAAAAACTCCGGAGCTTTGGCCGAGGACGTCAGCGGTGGGAACGTCACTCCGGGCGATCGATTGTTCGGAAATGCGACCTTCGCGGCGCCCTCCGATGTGGCTGCGACGGCGACGAATTTCCCGCTGGCGATTATCTACGATGTTGACGGCGGCATCATCAACACTCTGCTGGGCGCAGGCTCCGCTGCTTCCACAAGTTGCCAGAACAACGGCGTGTTCGCATGGATCGACAACATCCGCACTGACGCGACAATTGCCCACGCCGTGATCCTTCTTAATGGCCTGTGCGCCACCAACCCGGGTCTAGTTGCGATGATGCAGTACCAGCTTGCGCGCGCATTCGGGCGCATTCTCGGCCTCGACTACGCGCAGGTGAATCACGGCACCGCCGCCAACGGCCAGCTGGACGCCGCATTCGGTTGGCCAATCATGGATCCGCTCACCGGTGTTTGCGGGGCCGGCGGAGGCACGTGCATTCCCGATCCCAACCACCTGCGCTATGACGACATCGCCGCGCTCAATCGCCTCTACCCGATCACGGCAGCGAATCTTGCGCAATTTTCCGGAAAGCAGACCACTGCCGCGAACACAGTCTCGATCCAGGGAAGTGTGAATTTCCGCAACGGCATCGGAATGCAGGGCGTCAACGTCGTGGCTCGTCCGCTCGATAGCAATGGCAATCCGCTCTATCAATACACCGTGACTGCAGTCTCCGGAGTTCTATTCAGCGCTAAACGTGGCAATCCCGTGACAGGCTGGACCGGCCCGGATGGCGACCTTCTCACCACGTGGGGCTCCGACGATCCTGCGCTGCAAGGCGCATTCGATCTCGGCGGGATCCCCCTCCCCCCCGGCATGACCTCGGCCACATACCAAGTCACCTTCGAACCGATCAACCCTCTGTTCATGCTCACCGAGTCTGTTGGTCCGTATGTTGATGGCACGCCGGCCCCCTCGGGAACGATGCCCGCAATGACACTTCCAGCACTGTCTGCCGGCAGCATTCGGAACCTCGACATGACCATCACCGACTCCGCATCCGGAAACCTTCAGGATGCGATCGCCACTCCCGATTACCCACGCAAGCTTCCCTCCAGCGGCTTCTGGTGCGGGCGCCTTGGCCAGATCGGTCAGACCGACTGGATCACGTTCCCGGTCCGCTCCGGCCACAGTTTCACCGTCGTCACCCAGGCTCTCAACGAGTCAGGCTCCCCCACCGGCACAAAGGCTCTCCCCGTCCTCGGTGTATGGGATGGCATGAATCCGGTCTCCGCGCCATCCGCCGGATGGGCACCTGCGCTCAACGGCTATGCCACTGGAGAAACCTGGCTCATGGTCACTCCATCTGCCGACGAAATCGTCCGTCTCGGTATTGCCGATCTTCGGGGCGATGGCCGTCCCGACTACACATATAACGGCTGGGTTCTCTATGCGGATTCCGTCCAACCGCCGAGGCTGCCGGTCAGTGGAGGACCGATTGTCATTCATGGTATGGGCTTCCATCCGTCTGACACAGTCCGCATAGCGGGACAGAAAGCCATCGTGACGAGCATCTCTCCAAATGAGATCACCGCAATTGCGCCACCTGCACCGTTCGGGGTGATCGGCTCAGTCGAAGTCGAAATCGACGATCTGCCGGTCTTCTACGCCTCTACAATCATCTCCGGCGGCATCAGCTACGATTCCGCCGCCGGCGACGCACTTACTCTCAACACCGCCCCTTTCGGCATCATTCCCATCGGCGTTCCCATACCTTTTACGGTCACCGCGCTTTCCCCCGCGCTTGCTCCTGCCGGCGGGATCACGGTCACTTTTAGCGTTGCAAGCGGCAGCGCCACACTCGGATGCGGCGCCATGACCTGCTCAGTGATCGCCACCGGCGATGGCGTCGCCGGCACGAACATCACAGCGCCAGTCGGAGGAGCGTCCGTTGTCATCGCCTCTCTGTCCAACGGTTCGTCGCTTCAGGCCCACTTCGCCGGTGGAACTCCGCCGACGCTTGCAGCCCTCACCCCGAAGCTCTCGATCGCCGCCGGCAGAATGGTCGACTGGACAACCCAGGCGCTCGCGTTGACGAACGGTTCGCCTGTATCCGGCCAGACCGTCACGTGGCAAACCAGCAGCGTTATCCGGGCATACGGCTCTGTTGTCGCCACGACCAACTCGAACGGCATTGCAGCGAAGTCTCTCAGTGTCGGCCCGCTGGACAAAGGTCAGCAGGTAAGCTCCTCTGCCTGCCTCAACGGCACCACTCAATGCGTAAATTTCACTGCTCTCGGCGCACGGCCCGAGTATGCCTACATTGAGCCCGTTTCTGGTTCTGTGCAGACTCTGCCCCTGACGGGCACCCCCGGTCAGATCATATTTCGTGTGAGGGATATGAATGGCAGCCCCATGGCTGGAGGAACCGTGACACTGTATCAAGCCATCTATGCCTGGGCACCCCCCTGCCCGCCGCGCGGCCGGTGCGCTCAATCCCGGTTGCTTGCCACTGAAACCTCGAGTGTCACTTCAGCCATTGACGGTACGGTTTCATTTATCCCGGCATCCATTTCCGGGGTCCCCACCAACCTGATCGGTCTTGCGGTTTCAGGAAATTCCAGTACAGTGAGCATCGCGATCGAACGTCACCCCTGATAGGGGTTAATTCCTCTAGTCCACTACTTCAGATCTTTCCCTTGGAAGCATCAATGGGTACTCAATTGCGTTCCAACGCCGATGTGCGCCTATTCGCCCAAATCTGAGTCTCCTCGAGCTCAAATTGCCACCGCTGGGCTACCTCGGGCATCCATACATGTGAGAGCGAGGTCGAATGAGTGAACTTACCAGGTCGGTCCAGTCAGCCGAACAAAGCAGACGTCCCCGCGTAATCATCGTCGGTGCGGGATTCGGCGGCTTGCACGCCGCCAAAGCGCTGCGTCACCTTCCAATCGACATCACCGTTGTCGACAAGAAGAACCACCATACCTTCCAACCGCTGCTCTATCAGGTAGCGCTTGCGGTTCTTTCTCCTGCTGACATCGCACAGCCGATCCGCAGCATTCTTCGCCATCAATCCAACACCGAAGTTCTGATGGACGAGGTCACAGGCATCGACGTGCAGTCGCGCCAGGTAAGCCTGGCCTCGGGAACCCGGCTTTCCTACGACTATCTCGTACTCGGCACTGGCTCGACCCACTCCTATTTCGGCCACAATGAGTGGGCGCCGCTCGCCCCTGGTCTCAAAACCATCGAAGACGCCACCGAGATTCGTCGCCGTGTCCTCCTCGCTTTTGAACTTGCAGAACGCCAGATGCAGGAGCATGGCTGGCATCCTCCGCTCAATTTCGTGGTCATCGGAGGCGGCCCCACTGGCGTGGAACTCGCAGGCGCCATCAGCGATATCGCGAAGCACTACATGAAGCACGACTTCCGCCATATCGACCCAACCAAAGCGCGGGTTCTTCTGCTTGACAACGGACCGCGCGTCCTCGCTGCCTATCCTGAAGATCTTTCCGCGAAAGCAGAACGGCAACTCCATGACCTCGGAGTCGAGGTGCACACCGGCACGCATGTCGGCAACGTCGGTGCCGGGTGGGTGGAAGCCAACAATCAGCGCCTCGAAGCCGCTGTCGTCCTATGGGCTGCCGGAGTTCAGGCTTCTCCTCTCGGCAAGATGCTCGGCGCGCCGATGGACCGCCGCGGCTGCGTGATTGCCGACAGCAACTTGAACCCGCCAGGCCTCCCCGAAGTCTTTGTCATTGGCGACCTCGCACATTTCGAGCAGGATGGCCATCAAGTTCCCGGTGTAGCCCAGCCCGCGATGCAAATGGGCGATCACGTCGGCAAAATCATCGCGGCCGATCTCGCTCGCAAGCCGCGACCGGCCTTTCACTATTTCGACAAGGGCGACATGGCTACCATCGGACGCGTTGCCGCCGTCGCCAAGGTGGAATGGCCCTTCCACGCGCACCTTAGTGGTTTTCCGGCATGGTTTACGTGGATTTCCGTACACATCTTCTTCCTGATCGGATTCCGCAACAGACTCGCCGTCCTTTCGCAATGGATCTGGCAATATTTCACTTTCACCCGTGGTGCGCGCCTCATCACCGGCGATCAGCGCCTCGTCGGATGGCAGGATCACATCAACTCGGGCCCGACGGTCGAAGAAGACACCCGCGTCACCGCGCAAGTGCGATGAATCAGCTTTCAGTGATCAGCCCTCAGCTCGCAGCAACCTCGTAGCTGAGGGCCGAACTGGTCCAATCCGGAACTGCTCTCATCAGCTAAACTGATATGAGTCATGCTCGATCTGGGATTCGTCCGGGGCAACCTGGAAGTTGTGGAAACAAAACTCCGTGCTCGCGGCGCCGATCCTGCCGCTCTCCTCGGCAACTTTCGCCAGCTGGATCAGAAGCGCCGCGAAGCCATCACCGCTTCCGAACAGCTCAAAGCCCGTCGTAACGAGCTCTCACAGCAGGTAGGTCTCCTGAAGCGCGAAGGCAAAGACGCGACGGAGTTGATGGACGAGACGCGCGCGCTCAAAGACAAGCTCGACGATCTCGACAAGACCGCAACTGCTCTCGATGAGAAGATGCGTCTCTCCCTGGCCGGCATCCCCAATCTCACCCGCGACGAAGTCCCCATCGGTAAGTCCGAAGAAGACAACGTTACTGTCAAGACCTGGGGAGAGAAGCCCAGCTTCGATTTCGCGCCCAAGCCTCATTGGGAAATCGGCGAACAGCTCGGCATCCTTGATCTGGAGCGCGCAGCCAAGCTCAGCGGCGCTCGATTTGCCGTTTACATGGGGGCAGGGGCCCGGCTTGAGCGCGCCCTCATCAGCTTCATGCTCGACATGCACACGCAGAAGCACGGCTACACGGAGGTGCTGCCGCCCTTCATGGTGAACTCGAAGAGCCTTTTCGGTACTGGCCAGCTTCCCAAGTTTGCTGAAGACCTCTTCCGCTGCTCAGACGCCGATCTCGAATCGGTCTCCAACGGCACCTTCCGCGACAACGACCACTGGCTCATTCCTACGGCTGAGGTTCCGGTCACCAATCTCTATCGCGACGAAGTCCTCGATGAAGCGCGTCTGCCGGTTAGCCTTACCGCATACACTCCCTGCTTCCGTGCCGAAGCCGGCGCCGCAGGCAAGGACACGCGCGGCATCATCCGCCAGCATCAATTTCAGAAGGTCGAGCTCGTCAAGTTCACACGTCCTGAACAATCCGACGCGCAGCACGAGCAGCTGACGCGCAACGCCGAAGAAATCCTCGAAGCCCTCAAGCTTCCCTACCGGCGAGTCCTCCTCTGCACGGCTGACACCGGCTTCTCTTCGGCAAAGACTTTCGATCTTGAGGTCTGGCTCCCCGGCCAGCAGCTTTATCGCGAAATCTCCTCGTGCTCGAATTTCGAGGGCTTTCAGGCCCGTCGCGCCAACATCCGCTTCAAGCCTTCCGGCGGCAAATCGAAATCCGAGTTCGTTCACACCCTCAACGGCAGCGGTCTCGCGGTAGGGCGCACGTGGCTCGCAATTCTGGAGAACTACCAGCAGGCGGACGGTTCGGTCCTGATTCCTGGCGCGCTTCGCCCCTATATGGGAGGCCTCGAACGCATCACCCGACAGGAGCAGCCATGAATAAGCTCCTCAAGAGCTATTTCTACTGGACATACCCACGCGGCAACGTTCACTACGACGTGATGGTCACGCTCATCCTGCTCTTCATCTTCGTCACCCCACAGCTCTGGGATTACGGCGATAAGCCCTCGCGCGCTCCCGGCCCATCGCATCCCATCCAGGTGGCCAGTGACGGCGGTCGTTCGCTGCTCGTGACGATTGCCGACATCGACGTAAAAGCTCCAGCGTCCGTATCGGACAACGAGATGCGGCGCGTTCTGCGGAAGGCGATCGAGCCTGTGACCGGCGATGCCGTCACCGTCCTTCGGTGGGAAACCGCCACGGATCTGCAGGGAAACAAAATCTGGAGAATCTGGGCTCGCCGCTGAGTTGATGTGCCAGAGAGAAGAAACGATCCTTCCGGGGACGACTTTGATCGTGCATTCCGGGTCAAACCAATCTGCAGGATTCTTCAACGGCAAGCAGCGGTTCCGAAAATCCCGAGCCGAAACCGTTGCCCAATGCATCTATCCGTCCAACAGGTAAAGGAAGTCTATGAATCTAGAATCGAAAATGTACTTTAAATTCAACAGACTGGCGCTCTTGTGCGCAACGCTTCTAGTCGCACTCGCCACCATTCATGCATCCGCGCAGGACCTCAAAACCGTCCTCGCCAAGCTGGATGCCTCCGCTGCAAGTTTTCGCGCGACATCTGCAGACTTTCAGTTTGACTCATATCAGACCGATCCTGTCCCCGATAAAGACACGCAGAAGGGCACCGTCTACTACCAGCGCAACGGCAACAATTTCCAGATGGCAGCTCACATCTCTGAGGAGAACGGCAAGCCGGTTCCCAAAGTCTACAAGTATGCCAAGGGTGAGTTTCAGCTCTATGAGAAGATCCCTGATCAGGTAACCACCTATAAGAACGACAAGGTTGGCGGCTATCTCCTGCTCGGTTTCGGGGCGAGCGGCAAACAACTTCAGGACAAGTGGGAAATCACTTACGCCGGTCAGGAGAAGCTCGATAACGTGATGACGGACAAACTCGAGCTTGTAGCGAAAGATCCGGCCGTCCGTAAGAATCTGCCCAAGGTCACCGTCTGGATGGACACTGCCCACGGTGTCAGCCTGAAGCAGGTCTTCGACGAAGGACAAGGCCAGTCGCGCGTCTGCGTTTACTACAACTTCAAATTCAATCAGCCTCTGCCCTCTGACGCCTTCTCCTTCAAGACGGATGGCAAGACCCAGTATGTAAACCGGTAGAGGGCGACGCCGCCCAGCACGAACAGCATGGGAAAGCACTCGAGCGTATAACGCGCCTCGGGTGCTTCCACGGTCAGCAGCAGCAGGCTGCGCAGCAACATATAGGCCAGCATCCACTTCCACAGTCTTGGTCGAAGCCACAGCCCCAGAATTCCCAGCAACAGATACAGCGCATTTAATCCCGCGTAAAACCAGCTGAAGCGAGTTTCCGCATAGTGATGCGAATACACCCACCAATCCAGATCAATTGGCAGGTTCTCCACGCGCGGACGCAGCCACATGTCAAACATTCGTCCGAAAGGCAGCAAGATGTGACGTTCAAAGGGATGCGCTCGATATCGCTCCCGCGCGAGCTTCGCGAAACGCGCATCAATCTCCGTTGTGAGCGCATCCCCGCCCTGGTTGTAGTCACTGGCCAGCGCCGCCGTCTCGGCATATTGCTTCGGACTGTCGAATGCCCTGGCCGGCAGCTTCGAGATGTCGAGCGTATCGCCCGGAACGCTCCAGTACACGTCATAGGTCGAAACGAAATCCATGCACCACGTCTTCACCCAGCTGACCCAACCCTCCTGAGTGGGTTCTCCGGGATCAGTGGCATATCTTGGGGCGAGCGGCTCGAACACCTGAAATGTCTTCCAATTCCTCCACGTCCATGCCGCAAATGGAAGTATCGCCAGCATCACGCAAACCAGCAGCACCCGGAAAAGAGAGCGACGGTTGCTTCCGGCACTTTGGAGGACCTTCAGCACCAGCACGGGCGCAAAAGCCACGGCTACAAGAGCGCCATCCGGCCGCAGCAGGGCCGCATAGGTTACCGCAAACGTAAATGCCAGGGCCGGCCACCAGCCGGGCCGTTCGGCAAACCGCGCTGCACACCACATCGCCAGCGCAATCGTGAACAGCGTCGGCCCCTCGGTCAGCGGATTCGCAACGTATACTGCGGTGAACGGACAGAGCGCTGCAATCCACAAAGTGCAGTACGCCGCTCCCCGCTTGAGCCTCTCAGGAGCAGCACGCCGCGCCAGATCGGCGAGCAGCACGCAGGCTCCAAGGTCGAGAACAATCTGCACCCATGCCGCCGAGGCGTAGTTTTCCATCCCGAAAATCTTGAAGCATACTGCCAGAAAGAGCGGATACCCCGGCAAACGAATCAGGGTCGGATACGTCTCACCAGTACCCACTGTCAGCGCGTACCGCCCGCTCAGCAGCAGATTTTTGGCGATGCCCCCATAGATCAGCGCGTCTCCGGTCACCTCGAAGAAGTGCTTCAGCATCCAAAGACGAAGCAGCGCTCCCGCGAGCAGGGGCGGCAAGATCGACAGGACGATGCGCACCCGGTTCCCTGCTGTAACCGTCTGTATCGATTGACTCAAGGGGTCAGCTTCCATACGATTCGTACTGTATAGCGTAGACGCTAATGCCCGATAGACAGATATTCTTTGATCCCCAGCGAACCAGATGGAAACGCCTGCGCCGCATTTTAGACGTCATCGCCGTCATATCAACCCTGGTCCTCGCGGGATTCATCTTCAACGTCCTGCGCGGTCAACATCTGCCCGGGCTGCTGTTCCCTACCCAAAAGCACACGTATCGCGCATTGCAACAGAACCGTGCGCAGTTCAACCGCAACGGTCGTCCTCAGCATCTCGCTCGCCGCAAGACCAGTCGCAAACCTTCTGAAATCCCCTTCAACTCCGACGAAGGCTTGCGCGCCGCCTACTACATCCCCGATGACCCAGCGAGTTACTCATCGCTCAAAGAACACGTGCAGCAGATAGATCTGCTCTTCCCGCAGTGGCTCCATGTCGACGCACCCTCGCTCGATCTGCAGGGCACTACTCAGGACGGCTTCGAATTCCCAATCTTTCAGAATGGCGTCGCACATGACCCAGACGAAAACAACAAGGTAAAGCGCTTCATTCACCAGGCGAAGGAAGACACAGAAATCTTCCCCCATTTCAATAATGTCAACCAGCGCACGAACGCGTTTGATCCCGCCATCGGTGATGTTCTCAAAGATCCAGCCAAACGTCAGGTATTGCAGCAGGAACTGCTGCACTTCTTCACTGCCTTTCCGGAGTACCACGGCCTCTCATTCGATTTTGAGAACCTGAACGATGACGCTCATCCTTACTACCTCACATTCATTCAGGAGCTTTATTCAGATCTGCATCAACGGAACCTCCGTCTGTACGTCAACGTCCCGGCATCTACTTCGGCCGAGGAGTTGAAGAAGATCTCTGAGAACTCCGATGCCATCATCCTGATGAACTACGACCAGCACGAGACGTCCAGCGATCCTGGCCCCATCGCCAGCCAGGACTGGTTTGTAAACAATCTCACTCGCGTTCTCAAGTCCGTTCCGCTAAGCAAGATCATCTGCGCCGTGGGCAATTACGGTTACGACTGGGAAATGTCCATCCCCGATCCCAAGGCGCGCGACCCCAAGCTGCGCAAACCGCACGTCGTCAACACCGATGAGCATCCGCACGTATCCGATGTCTGGCAGCTTGCAAGCGACGTGGATGCCGATCTCGATCTCGACTACAACACACTCAATCCTCACTTCGAGTACATCGACGAGGACACCCATACACGCCATATTGTCTGGTTTCTTGACGGCGTTACCTTGCTGAATGAGCTTCGCGCTGCTCGCCAGCTCGGCATCCGAACCTTCGTTCTCTGGAGACTGGGTGGTGAAGATCGCTCCATGTGGAAGGTCTGGGACAAACCAAGTAATGCCGCTTCCCTCAATGCGCTCGACGATCTGAAGCCGGGTCACGATGTCGATCAGGAGGGTTCTGGCGATATCCTGCGCGTCACCGGTCTTCCCCAGCCGGGCAAACGTACTGTGCAGATCGACACCGATGAGCCCGACCCGCGCAAAAAGCTCATCATCGACGAGCACATGGACGTGTACCCGCACACCTACACCGTCCAGTATTACGGCTACCACCCCAATGAAGTCGCGCTCTCATTCGACGATGGTCCTGATCCCAAATGGACGCCCAAGATTCTCGACATCCTGAAGAGATATGGCGTCAAAGGAACCTTCATGATGATCGGCGCGGAGGCCCAGGAGAATATCGGCCTCATGCAGCGCGTCGAGCGAGAGGGCCACGAGATCGGCAATCACACTTACTTCCATCCCGATATCAGCGAAATCTCCACGAACCAGCTCGATCTCGAAGTCAAACTCACCGAGCGGCTTTTCGCCAGCAAACTCGGCGTGCAGCCTCTCTATTTCCGGCCGCCCTACGACATCGATGAAGAGCCCGATACCGACGATCAGGCCGCTCCAGTTGTGCGCATCCAGCAGCTCGGCCTCACTATCGTCGGAAACAAGATCGATACTCACGACTGGGAGCCAGTCAAAAAGAGTCCAGCTGAGTTGACGAAGATCGTCCTTGACCAACTGGAAAACATGAAGGTCAAGCCGCAGTTCCGCGGCTCCATCATTCTCCTTCACGATGGCGGTGGCGACCGCTCCGCAACCATCGCGGCGTTACCGATGCTGATCGAGTCACTCCGCAGCCACGGCTACAAAATTGTTCCGGTCTCCGCTCTGATGGGCATGACGACGGCTCAGGTCATGCCGCCCCTCACCCCTCGCCAGTACATCCGAGCCATCCCCGATTCGATTGCCTTTTCCGCGCTCTCAGTCATCGGCCGCTTCATCGTGCTCGTCTTCTTCGTTGGCGATGTCCTCATGAGCGCGCGCCTCATCCTGGTCGGTCTTTTTGCCGTTATCGACCGCCTTCGCAGGCCCCACCGCGCTGCATCGCCCGGTTTCAATCCTCGCGTAGCCGTTCTCGTTCCCGCCTACAACGAAGAAAAAGTCATCGTGCGCACCATCCGATCGGTGCTCAACTCCGATTACGCTAACCTTCGCGTGATTGTGATCGATGACGGCTCCAAGGACCGCACATTCGAAGTTGCCCGCGAGGCCTATGCCAAAGAAATCGAACAAGGACGGGTACAGGTCCTGACAAAGGCTAATGCCGGCAAGGCCGCAGCTCTGAACTACGCACTCGACCACATTGAAGAAGAGTTTTACGTCGGCATCGATGCAGACACCGTGATCGCCATGGACGCGATCTCACGGCTGCTGCCCCACTTCGAAGACCCCAAAGTCGGCGCGATCGCCGGGAACGCCAAGGTGGGTAATCGCGTCAACCTGTGGACACGCTGGCAGGCTCTTGAATACATCACCAGCCAAAACTTCGAGCGTCGCGCGCTCGATCTCTTTAATGTCGTCACGGTAGTTCCGGGCGCGATCGGCGCGTGGCGCACCGCCGCCGCGAAAGCCGCCGGCGGCTACCCCATCAACACTGTGGCAGAAGATGCCGACCTCACGATGAATATTCTCGAGCAGAAATATAAGGTCGTCTACGAAGATCGCGCACTGGCCTTCACTGAGGCCCCGGTTGATGTACAGGGCCTGATGCGCCAGCGCTTTCGCTGGTCATTCGGAATTCTTCAGGCCGTCTTCAAACATAAGATGGCATTCGTGCGCAATAAGGCGATGGGACTCTTTGCGCTGCCAAATATCCTCATCTTCCAGATGTTGTTGCCGCTGGTGTCGCCGTTCATCGATCTTATGTTCCTAGCCGGACTGGTGCACTACTTTGTCGATCGCCACTACCATCCCGAAGCTGCCTCCGCCGCGAGCCTCGAAAAGCTTCTCGCCTACTTCGGCGCCTTCCTGCTCATCGACTTCGTCACCTCGACCATCGCTTTCAGCCTCGAGCGCCGTCACCCCGCCAACAAGGGCGATGGCTGGCTGCTCTTCCACATCTGGCTACAGCGCTTTGCCTATCGCCAGGTATTCTCCATCGTCCTCGCAAAGACTCTGAAGCGCGCAATCGACGGCAAACCTTTCAACTGGGACAAACTCGAGCGAACCGCCAAAATGAGCAAAGAAACCGAAGCGCTTACGATGTGACCTCGAACCTGGTTCTCTGCCCTCTATTCCTCAACCACTGCCAATGACCTACTACACCGGTCCCATCACCGATCACTTCGACGGCAAACAGTTCTATCACCCCGGTCTACCGCCGACTGACAAGAGCCTCTTCGATCTTTTGCGTTGGCAGCTCTTTGGAAGGCGCTCCCCGTGGCCCGAATCCGTCCCTGGAAAGAACGGCATCAAGCCCGATCAGTGCGTAGACGGTCTTCAGATCACCTGCATCGGCCACGCCTCTCTTCTCATCCAGACTGCGGGAATCAACATACTCGTCGACCCAGTCTGGTCGAAAGTCGCCAGCCCCTTCCGCATCGGCCCACGCCGCCGCAATCCTCCCGCTGTCGCCCTCGCCGACCTACCGCCCATCCATGCTGTTCTGATCACCCACAACCACTACGATCACATGGACACGGCCACCATCGCCGCCATTCACGCGCATCACAAGCCTCTCGTTATTTCTCCGCTCGGCAACGACACGGTCATTCACAAAGATGCTCCGCATGTTGCCGTCCAGACTGGCGACTGGTGGCAATCCTTCCCGCTCTCGTCTGATGTGAACGCCACCATCGTTCCCGCGTATCACTGGTCGGCGCGTAAACTTGGCGACCGCCGCCTCGCCCTGTGGTGCGGCTTCGCACTGGATACACCCACTGGCCTGATTTACTGTGCAGGTGACACTGCCTATCAAGACGGCAAGATCTTCTCCGATATCCGGAATCGTCTTGGATCCCCTCTCCTCGCCATCCTGCCTATCGGAGCCTACGCGCCCCGCTGGTTCATGAGCACCCAGCACACGGATCCGGCTGAAGCCGTCCGAATCGCCATCGATCTCGGTACTCAAAATCTTCTCGGCATTCACTGGGGCACGTTCCCCCTGACCGACGAGCCATGGGACGAACCTCCCCGCCTGCTCGATGTCTCGGTTAGGGATGCAGACGCTTCAAATATTTCCGCATCGGCGATGCGCGCCGGCGACATCTGGGAACTTGCGTTGCGCAAAAAACAGGGCAGGCTCTCTGCCCCTTGAATCGGGAAAACAGTGAGCCTGCCACAAGATTAGCGCCGAATCGTTGCTCGACTTAGTGGCTTATTTCCCTTTGAATGGGCCGGTCACGAATCCATGCTGTTCGCCGTTTGCATCCGAATACACCCCGGTGACTTCGCCCGACGCGTTAATTCCCGTCGGAACCGTCGAGGACGCATTAGGAACGTCCAGGGTCTTGAACTTTCCATTCGGTTGTCTGACAAAGCCGTGGAGAGCAGAACCCTCGCCGGAATACGTTCCTGTAATCTGGCCTCGATCGTTGATCGCAACAGCCCATGTGTTGGTTGCGTCGGGAGCTTCGAACGTGTCGATGGTTCCATCGGGCTGCCGAACAAATCCGCGATTCACCTGATTCGAGTCAGTGAAGCTGCCGGTAATCTGCCCCGTCGTGTTGATCGCCTGTGGCGCAGTATTCACCGCACCGGGAGCATCAAAGCTTTCCATTGTGCCATCCGCTCTCAGCAGAAACCCGTGCTGGACAAAATTCACGTCTCTAAAAGAACCAGTGCTGCTAGCCCATGCATTGATTCCCAGCGCTGTGGTTCCGCCGCCGAAGTAGCTGGGACCGGCATCGAAGGTGCTGATGCTGCCGTTGCCATGCCGTATGAAACCGTGCGCAGTCTGCGCCAGGTCCTCGTAATAGCCGACGACCTCCCCGGCCAGGCTGATGTCTTGCGGAAATGTCATTGCCTGCCCTGGAACGCTGAAGTTCTTTATCTGTCCAAACGGATTGCGCACGAATCCAATGTCAAAATATTGCGAATCCTGCTGTTGCCCGAAGTATCCAGCAATTTGTCCCCAGGCATTCACGCCTGTGGGGACCGTCATATTCGAGCCCTGGGCGCCGAACGACCATATCGTGCCATTCGGATTTCGTACAAAGCCGCGCACTGATCCAAGATGCGTGTCTCCGTAATACCCAACTACCTGGCCGAACTGTGAGATACCGACGGGTGTTGTACTGATTCCATTCGGAAAATCAAAGGTCGTAATTTTCTGAGCTGTTGAAGGGAATGCTGTGAGTGCGATCAGAAGGGTGACACACGAGGACAAGGCAGAAACCGGGGAGAATTTCATGAATGGACTCTCTTAATGATGAGATATCGGGAGCCTCAATCGAAGCTGAAGTGGTCGCGTGCAATGCTTCGGCACGAGAACTACCCACAGTGCAAGGCGAGCTTAACGCTATGCTCGTCCTGCGTCAATCCACCATTCGTAGAATTGCTGGTCGCCGCATCATCTTCAAACACCTCAGCACAAAAATTGCGCCGGGATGAAGTTCTTTACCGTGTTTGTCGGGTCATATTTTTAGCGAGGACTCTAAAGCAACTTTCGGGCCGCCCGCTCAGAAATCAGCACAGGAATTCCGTCCACCACTGGATAGACTCGCCCGCAACCCATGCATGTTACTTCATTCGGAGAAAACCGCAGCGTCGCAAAACACACGGGGCACGCTAATTCCTTTGCCCACTGTGTCAAATCGGGTGCTTTCTTGGTCTCAGTCATGTGAATAGAGCAGCGGAGTCCGGCGTCTAGTGAATCGTTGCATCTGTTCCAGCGTCTTCCTCATGCCCGTTACGCTTCACCGGCCGCTTCAGGAATTCCTGTTCGATGCGGTCGTTCGTGCCCGCATGAGCAAACTCATATGCCACGCGAATCCCATTGAAGATCGCCCGATCGTTCGACGAGCCATGGCCGATTACGCACACGCCACGCACGCCGAGAAGCTGCGCGCCACCATACTCGCGATAGTCGAGCCGCCGGCGAAAATCATTGAAAGCCTGGCGCGACAGCAGAGCGCCCACCTTCGCCGTCACCGTCCGCGTCAGGGATTCGCGCAGCACATCGCGCACAAACCGCCCAACGCCCTCGCTCGTTTTCAGCGCCACATTTCCCACGAATCCGTCGCAGACAATCACATCGGCCTGCCCGCTGAAGATATCGCGCCCCTCCACATTTCCGATGAACTTGATGGGCAGCGCCTTCAGCAGCGGAAAGGCCTCCCGCGTCAGATCGTTGCCTTTCGTCTCTTCCTCGCCAATCGACAGCAGACCCACTCGCGGATGCTGGATCTTCAGCACGCTCCGCGCATACATTTCGCCCATCACTGCAAACTGTTCGAGATTATGAGCCTTGCAGTCCACATTAGCGCCTACGTCCAGCAGCACGCATGCATTGCCGGTTGCGCTTGGCATGGGAGTCGCCAGCGCCGGTCGATCGACACCCGGCAGAGCGCCGAGAACCATCTTCGCCGTAGCCATTGCCGCGCCGGTATTGCCGGCCGTTACAAAGCCCTTCGCGTGCCCTTCGCGCACCAGCTTCAGCCCAACGCGCATCGAGCTGTCCTTCTTGGTGCGAACTGCGTGCGCAGCTTTCTCCTCCATGCCGATCCGCTCTGAGGCATGGTGAATCACAATGGGCAGCTCTTCGTTTTCCAGATGTTCGTCCAGCAGATCGCGAAGCTCAGAAGACGGCCCCACCAGGTGCACACGCACCGGGAGCTCTCGCGCTGCCATAATTGCACCCTTGATCTCGGGCTCAGGAGCCTTGTCGGAACCGACTGCATCAAGAACGATGTCACAAAGCATGCTGCGTCACCGTGGCGGCCAGGTTATAAAGCGATGTACGGGAAGCATAAACGGGGACGGGGCCGTTCGCGACGACCCCGTCTTCGACCACTTGCATAATCGCATATTCCAGCTTGTTATGCGGAAAGCAGCTGGTTTACTTCGCAGCTTCCTTCGTATCCAGCACCGCACGACCCTTGTACTCTCCGCACTTGGGACAGGCACGATGGGGAAGCTTCTTCTCATGGCAGTTCGGGCACTCCGAAAGACCGGTCGAAGTCAGGAAATCGTGGGCACGGCGATTGGCGGAGCGGCGCGAAGAGTGGCGCCTTTTCGGATTCGGCATGGTGCTATTCCTTTCGCGTTCTTTCCCATCTGGACCGCACTCGATCCAAACTGCACCACGGCAGGGGGCGAACGCCTGAAAATCATTGTTTTGTGGACTTTATCCTGCTGCGCAACCCTGAAAGAGCCTCCCAGCGAGGATCCGATTGACCTTCCTCACAGGAGCAATCCTGGTTGTTGCGATTCTGGCCGCACCGCGGGCAAAGTCCTTTGCAGTCATCCTTGCACAGCGTCCTGACCGGCAGAGACAAAAGCACCTGCTCGCGCAGCACATCCTCAAGCAAAAGACTGTCCTTCTGATAATAACCGATTTCCGTCTCCACTGCTGTTATCGACCGCTCCGAGGACCCCGCATCCGCTCCAATCGGTCTGAAGATCAGATCGAACTCCCCAGCCAGCGGAAGATCAACGGGCTCAACACATCGCGCGCATGGAACTTGAAAATTCCCTGAGAATTTTCCCCGCAGCCGGATATCCGCGATGATGTCGCGCGGTCCCCGATGTTCGTGAATGACCTCCGCCAACCCTGAGGTCTCCAGGTCACCTTCCTGCTCCGCTTCCTCGCCAAAATTGATATGCCCGGCCGGCATGGCGAGATCGAACTCGATCGGCTCCTTCTCGAGCTCACTTACTTTGAATTCCATATTGTTCAGCCTATTGCTGCTCGCATGGCGCGTCAATGCGTGTCGAAAAACTGCCCTTCCAAATCAGGCGAAGCATCAAATCAGCAAGCATATACTCGATCAGAAAGAAAGATCCGAGATGTTTTCTGAAAAGCCACCCAAGCGCTCCGACGTGACACTTCCCCTCGCCGAACTGGCCGCGCAGGCTGCCGCTCAAACTCGGAGAATGCTTTTAGCCGGGGAGTCAAGGCAAGCGATACTCTCCCTTTTGGTAAACACGGCTGAGACCGTCGCAGGAGAAGGTGGCGTTTGCTCCATCCTCGAACTCGATAACGAGGGACTGCTCCGGAATGCAGCCTCGCCCAATCTCCCCGCCGATTACCTCGAAGCCATCGATAAGTTGAAGCCGAATCCCGGTGTGGGTACCTGCGCCGCAGCCGCGGCCACAGGATCGGTCGTAGTTACATGCGACTTCATGGCCGACGACAAGTGGGCCGAACTTCGCCATTTGCCACTGTCTCTCGGCTTCGTCGGCGCCTGGAGCATGCCCATTAAGAATAACGACGGTAAAGTGCTGGGTACGCTGGGAACATATTTCCGCGACCGACGCACTCCGACTCCGGAGGAGATGGCGAGCGTCGAAACCTTAGCATCGGCCGCCAGCCTCGTCTTAGGACCCAGCGACCAACCCTGAGGAATGAAGTCTGAAGCTTCGAGAAGGACCTGCTACATTCCTTCCATGCTTCGCTTCATCGATCAGCTCATCCGCCACAAATGGTGGGCCAACTCGAACCTCCTCCGTTCCATCGAACAGCACCCAACCGCCCTCGACGATCCTGAACTCCGCCGGCTCCTCCACCACATCCTCGTCGCCAATCGCTACTGGATCCTCCTCACCCTTGGCCAGAGCTTCGTCGACGAGAAGGAGAAGCGCATCCCCGAATCCCACGCCGCTCTCATGGATCAGTTCAGAGATACCGAACAGCTCGAAATCGATTGGCTCTCTCAAATCACAGAGAACGAACTTGATCGTCAGATCCAACCACGCGCACTTCCCGGCATCACCATCTCTGTGGCACAGGCCATGACTCAGGTAGCCCTCCACAGTCATGGGCATCGCTCCCAGTGCACAACTCGCCTTCGCGCTTTAGGTGGCGATCCAACACCGATGGACTTTGTCCTCTGGGTTCGTGATTTCAAAGGCCACGCGTAAGTTATTCTAATTGCACGCGTAAGTTATTCTAATTGCTTGACTTATGCGTTAAGATTTGATATAATACTAAGGTGCCCTTCGGCTCCAAACCTCTCTGTGTGACCGCACTCCCAGTTGTGGACGTCCGAAGCGCACCACTCTGCGCATATTCCAAGGAGATCTAATGCTCACATTCGAAACTCCCGTCTCTCGCTTCCTCGCCCTCTACGCCCGCGAAACGGCAGAGGGCAACATGCCCGCAGTCGCCTCCCACTTCGCCGACACCTTTCTTTTCGCGGGTCCATCCGGCGCTCAGCCCGTACGAACCATCGACTTTGCCGCCGCCCTGCCCAAACGCAAAGCACTCTTCGATCAACTTGGCTCACAACCCGCCAAACTAACCGCCGTCCACGAAACACCTCTTGACAGCCGCTACATCCTCGCTCGCACTAGATGGCGCTTCTGCTTCGCCGCGGACCGCACCCCTACGCAGTTCGATACCGACTCCACCTTCCTTATCGATACTGGGCTCCCCGGCTCTGCCGAAACCGAGTTCAAGATTCTCCTCTACCTCCCTCACCAGGACATCATGCAGATCCTCCGAGATCGCGGAATCCTCTGCAGCTGAAAGCCCCTTGGGGAGCACAAAAATAAGAAACGCAGTATGTGCAAATCACTTGCAGGATATTTTGGTCGTTTCTGCATACTCGAATCAGACAACCACTTCAGCTAGCCGTCCACCCAACACCGTCAATGCGCGTCAAACTCCTGCCAACTCGCGATCCGCTGAGCCCGGGAGAAAAAGTGAACTTGTTCGCTTTCGCCCGGCCTAACTGCTTTAAAATGACGATTTTGAACTCTAAGTTATTGTAAATAAATTACTTGGCAGCTTCTAAATCTGTAACTTGTTGATTTACTTCATTTCTGTACAGAAATGGGGGGAGGGGGTACTTGGCTGGGTGGGTACAGACCGGGCGGATAGCTGACATATGAACGGTAGCATTCCTGACACGGCAACCTGGGGGCCTGAGGCCCCAGAACGTCCTCATGCCCTGGAGAGCGAGCAGCGTAATGGAAGAGAAGCTGCGCTTATCTATGAGTATGAGCGCGCTCTCATCTTTACTTCGCCGCGTGCAAATATCTGCTGGCAAACTCGAGGAAGTACGGCCAGCTTGGTTCTGCCAGATGCCCTCCATCATGCTGTTGAAAGCCAAGGTCCCCTGAACTCAATGCCGTTCCCATCTTCGGAAACTCCGTCGTCCCCAGATCGTTCGCCCCCATCAACCGATAGACTGGGCCGGCCGCTACCTCTGCCAGAAACATCCCATGCGTATCAGCCCACGCATCGCCCTTCGGATTCGCATACCCATCGCCCGCATCCGAACCGCCAGTAATAAACAACGGCCGCGGCGCACTCAGAGCGATCAGCTCATGGTTATCGACCGGCAGATCTCCCGCATTCAGCGGCCCCGCATACCGCAGAAACTTCCCATCAAACCAGTGATACAGCGAAGGCCCGGCGAGATTGGGAATCGTCTCTCCATAAATATGGCGGTACAACTTCGCGCCGCCCTCACCCGACGAGCTCGAATATCCGATCGCAAACTCCGGATAGTAGGCCATCGTCACCAGCACAGCCTTACCGAACCGCGAGTGGCCTGCCAGTCCTACCTGCTTCGCATCCAGTGCCTTGTCAGTCTCGAAGTACCGCAGCGCCTCGTGAGCCCCCCAGGCCCACGCCTTCAAAGCTCCCCAGTCCTCCAAGCCGCGCGGTTTGCCATGATTCACCAACCCGATGATTCCACTCGTCAGCCCCGAGCCATCATCCTTCTGAAAGCTGGCTGGATTCAGGATTGCGAATCCCCATCCGCGTTTTACAACCAGCTTCCCGTCTACACCCCACGGTAATGGGACATAGCTATCCAGCGGCAAGCTCGTTGCACGCTTGAAGTCGTTATCGAAGGCCAACTCCATCATCACCGGAACCGGTCCCTTAGCAAGCGCCGGAGTCGCCAGCAGCAGCTCGATATGAATCTGCGAGCCTGAGCCTTCCCATGGTCCCGCCTCACCAGACAGCAACCTGGTCACAACATCGACTCCGCCGTACATTTCCTTCCTCTCCACCAGCACGTGCCACTTCACCGGCGGTAAGGAGGAAGGAATGCGCCCAAGAATCTCTTTATCGAAATCCGCGCGAATCTCCTTGGCCCGCTCCGTCCAATCCTCAGCGTTCTTCACTTTCCGCCCATCCTTGAACACCAGCGGATCCGGCAGCTTCGGGTACACGTTTGCCTTCGCCAAGTCGTAGTTCGTCGCATGCGGCGATTTCGGATCCCCATCCGGCCGCGGCCGCATCTCCGATTCCTTCAGCCCCACGAGGTTCAGTAACCGCGCACGATCCTCTTCCGCCGTTATGCGATCGAACTGTGCTGCCCGATCATCGACGTGTTCCGAACTCGCGTGCAGATACTTCGACGCGAACGCCAGAAAATATGGCCAATTTGGCACCGGCGTATGTCCCGCCATGTGCTGCCTGAATCCAATATCCCCTTCAAGGAGCGCCGTCTCCACCGCTGGAAATTCCGTCGGCGTCAGCCCCTTCTTCCTGAGGAGCTTGTACACCGGGCTCGCGCCCACCGCCGCCAGAAAGCTTCCCTTCGGATCGACCCACCCATCCCCGTCAATTGCGCCTGCTCCGATGAACACTGGCCGTGGCGCAACAAGCGCAATCAGCTCATTCGCATCCACAGGCAGATCGCCCGTATTCAGAGGCCCCGCATACTTCAGGAAGTTCTCACCCATCCAGTGATAGGCATCGCGACCCGCTGTATTCTCAACCTCTTCTCCAAACACGTGGCGGTAAAGCTTCGCCCCCGCTGAACCCGAAGAGCTGATGAATCCAATGGCGAATCTCGGATCATACGCCATCGCCACCAGCGATGCCTTCCCATAACGCGAGTGCCCGGCAATTCCTACCTGGTTCGCGTCCACAGCCGGATCGCTCTCGAAGTAATCCAGGCAGCGGCTCGCGCCCCACGCCCATGCCTTCAAAACGCCCCAGTCATCCAGCTTCCGTGGTTGCCCTTTGTTCACCAGACCAATGATTCCATCCGTCAGCCCCGCGCCGTTATCCGGCTGCGCACTCACTGGCACGTACTGTGCATATCCCCATCCACGTGCCAGCGCCTGCTGCTGCCAGGTTGGTCCCTGATTCTGTTGCGCAAATTGCGGGAACCGCTTCATCAGTTGCGCAAGAAACTCTTTGCTGAAGCCCAGCTCCATGATCACCGGCACCGGCCCGTTGACATCCGCAGGCGTGCTGAGGGTCATCTCCAGCTTCACGTTGATCTTCGGGTCCGCCGAATTATCCACGTGACCCGCTAGCTTCTTCGTGATCACGTCTACATTGCCGTTCTTCTCGTGCTCCGTCTTCACTACTTCCCATTTCACCTTCGGCAACTCGGCAGGAGTCCTGCCGTAAATCTCGCGATCAAACAGCTCCACAATCTCCGGCCGCCGCTGCTTCCACCAGATCTCCGGCGACGTCACGCGCTCGCCGTTTGTCATCACCAGCGGATCTGGCACATTGGCGTACACGCTCGCTCTTGACTCGTCATAGTTCACCGGGTGCGGGCTGTGGATATCGTTATCAACAGGCGACCGAAGCTCGTGGATTCCCAGCTCCTTCATTACACGCTGGTGATCTTTCTCCGATGCAGCCTGAATCGCACGCTGCTCCGGAGTTGGTGTAAATCGTGGAGGAGCCGTTTTCTGCTGCGTCTTCGCGTTAAAATGCGCCGCCGTCTCGCTCTGAGCAAGACCCCAACTCCCGCCCGTTAACATGGCAACCGCCGCAAGGAGAAAAACAATCCAAATAGTTCGATTCATCGCTGACCCACACTCGAATGGCCGCCAAAGAATATCGATTTATTCTGCCCTTCGCAACGAATCCCCTCGTAACAATGAGCCGCGCTGCTACCTATTGTTTGCTCGTGCTCGCTTAATTCGTCATCCCACTTCCTGCAATCATGCATGAAACCCTCCTGCCGTTGAGAAAATCTCATCTCTCGAGTGACCTGCCTGAAAACCCAATTTGCCGGTACGCACAGTGTTGGAACCAACACTGACCTGCAGAAGAATCAGATTTACCGCGCCGCAAACATAGATGTGCTGCCTGATGTAACCCCACTGACCGTCGTCTGTTGATGGGCTGGTTGATATACTTCGACCCTGCGCTTGTTTTTTTTCGCCGGGGCGCTTCCCTGGAGACATGTACATGAGTGCCGCCAAATACGACCTCGTCATCATCGGCTCCGGACCCTCGGGACAACGCGCCGCTGTCGCCGCCTCCAAAATGAGAAAGCGCGTGGCCGTGGTTGAATCCCGCTCGGTCGTCGGCGGGGTCTGCGTCAACACCGGCACTATCCCTTCGAAGACGATGCGCGAGGCCGTCCTGCACCTTTCGGGTTACAACTATCGCTCCGTTTACGGCATCAACTACCGCGTCAAAGAACGCATCACCATGGCCGACCTCGCCTTTCGCGTTCAGGCTGTCATCAAGACCGAGGTCGACGTCACCGAGGCTCAACTCTCCCGCAACGGCATCGATATCGTCCATGGAATCGCCAGTTTCGTCGACGCAAACCATGTTCGCGTACAAGGCCTCTCCGGCGACTCGACCATTGAAGGCGATCGCATCATCATCGCCGTCGGTACCAAGCCTGCATCCTCGCCTAAGGTTCCTATTAACGGTCGGACCATCATTAACAGCGACCAGGTTCTCGATCTTCCAGCTCTGCCCAAATCGATGATTGTTGTCGGTGGAGGCGTCGTCGGGGTGGAATACACCTGCATGTTCGCTACCCTCGGCGTGCGCGTCACACTCATCGAAAAACGAGCCAAGCTCCTCGAGTTCGCCGATCAGGAGATCGTCGAATCCCTCAGCTACCACCTCCGCGATAGTCGCGTGACCATGCGCCTCGGCGAAGAGGTGTCCAGCGTCGAAGAGCTCCCCGATGGCACCGTCGTCGCCAATCTCGAAAGCAAAAAGCGCGTCTCCGGCGATGCCCTCCTCTACGCCGTCGGCCGGCAGGGAGCAATCGAAGATCTTAACCTCACCGCCGCCGGTCTCGAAGCCGACAACCGCGGCCGCATTCCAGTCGACGAGCACTATCAGACGAAGGTCTCCAACATTTACGCCGTCGGCGACGTCGTTGGCTTCCCTTCTCTCGCCTCCGTCTCCATGGAACAGGGGCGGATCGCCGCGGCCCGCGCCTTCGACGATACTCACACCTCATCCAATCCCAGCTTCTATCCCTACGGCATCTACACCATTCCTGAAATCAGCTTCATCGGTAAAACTGAGGAACAGCTCACCGACGAAGATGTTCCCTACGAAGTGGGCATGGCCTTCTACCGCGAAACGGCACGGGGCCAGATCCGCGGAGACACGACGGGGCGCTTGAAACTCATATTTCATCGCGACACACGGAAAGTTCTGGGCGTCCACATCATCGGCGAAGGCGCCAGCGAACTGATCCACATCGGTCAGGCTGTCATGGTCTTCGGCGGCACCGTAGAGTACTTTGTCGATACCGTCTTCAACTATCCAACCCTCGCGGAGTGCTACAAAGCCGCAGCCTTCAACGGCCTCGGCCGCCTGCACCGCTATCAGGTGGACTAATGGGTACATCGCTCGATGCGCATGCTGAGATGAAGATTACGGGCTTCAGCTCGTATCTTGAATCTTGCCTGATCGAAGCGGGCCTTAGCCCCCAAGGGTTGATTCTCACTCGCTTTGCTCAGCTTACCGATCTCCTTGAGAAGAGATGCAGAGCCTCATCGTTCACCCGCGTTCCACCTTCGCAAGGATCGCGGCTTTTCCCACGGAGGGCGAAATGACTACCGCAATTGGCGTCGTCATGACCGAGCACATCGTCGCCGGCAGACTCGAAGACATGCGCCTCGAAGGCGACACCGTCCGCTTTCCTCAGAACATCGAAGAGATCGACGCCCTCAATGCGCTTCCGGCCGCCGACGTCGTGGACATTCTTGCCAACGAGATCGTGTCCGTCATCAACAATGCCCAGATCGACGCGATCGGTGTCGCGGTCCCTGGTGTCATCCGGCGCGGCATTGTGGAGGATTCACCCAATCTCACTCAACTCAAAGGTATGCGCCTCGCCGATGAACTCACCCGCGTCCTCAGTGAAAAAGGTGTGAATGCCCCGGTGCACATCGCCAACGACGCCGACGCCATCGCTGCCGGTGTCGCCGCCACTCGCGGACAGCTCAACAGGCTCACCCGCGTCTGGACTATCGGCAACGGCATTGGCTACGGCCGCTGGCCCTACTTCGACGGAATCTGGGAAGGCGGACACATCACCGTCACGCTCGATCCTAAGGAACGCTTCTGCGGATGCGGCGGTGTTGGCCACCTTGAAGGAATCATGGGTTATCGCGCCATGCGCATGCGCTTTCTCGATCTCGAACCGGAAGAAGTATTCGCCAACGCGAAGAAAGGCGATGAACGCTGCCGCGAATTCGTGGACCTTTGGCACCGCTCTCTCGCTGCGGCCACCGCTTCGTTCATCCACCTCGCGGGCCCCGGCCGCTTCTATTTCACGGGACACAACGTCGGCTTCCTCGACGTCGGAATGCTCCGCCGCAATCTCGAAACCATGGTGAAAATGAGCCCGCTGCTGAGCTATTCCCTTGAGATCCTGCCCAATGACGACGCCACCGCCCTGCTCGGCGCAGGCGTGAGCGCTATTCGTGCGCTTGCAAGCTGACGCCCGGTTAGTCCTCTTTTCAACAAATATAGCCGCGAAGAAACCATTCTTCGCGGCCGGTTACACAAACTGCGACCCGTTCATCAAGGTTTGGCCGATCAGCGGGCTTCTCTAGAGAACTAGCCTTTTGGATGCGGATTCTTGAAAGTCACTTCGCCATCCAGCCAATCCGACAACCGCTTCTGATCAACTTCGGTATCTCCCGCTTGATTCGTCAATGACGATCGCGCCAGCGCGACCGAAATCTTGATCTTCCCGCTCATGTGATATGCGCCCATGATGCTCGCCAGGCCCTTGTCGGCTGCGGTCATATAGTCCGCAGAGAGAGTGCCCTCTTCGCCCTTGATATCCACCGGGGCCATGATCATCTTGTTCACCATCGGTGAACCGGTCGGGTTCTTCGCCGACGAGTTATCGAAGCGCACTACCAGCGTCGCTCTTCTCTCCAACGCATCCGGGTTCGCAGTGTACTTGACCGCCGGAATTGTCACCCCCGCCACATTCGGCTTGGCATCCGGCTTGTCGAACGCAATCCGATATGGCTGCCCCTTCCATTTCGGCGTCGCAGGAATCGTCGCAGCCGGCTTACTGCTGACATCGCACCCGACCAGCAGAACAAGCCCCCCAATCGCCAGCAATATCCCTTTTTTCACGTCATCCTCCTCCATCGTTTTCGACGACGCGCCAGAATAGCACTCCTATTCCTGCCCGCAAGTGATTCCGATAACGCTTATCAAGCCATCATTCTTGAACGCCCGCAAGCAATCGACTGAATTAAATAATTTCAATGTCTAAGTAAACGATTTCTTAGACCTCGGTCACTCTCAAGATATAGGCTCGGACATCTACCGCGTTTGTTATTAATAAATCGCTTTTTAAGCATGTGATCTGGATCACATGCAGTCACTTTTTCGACGTTGAATACAGCTTGACAAACCTTTTCGCCAGAGTGAGAATTGCCGCCAACTTAGTAAACGCTTGCTGACGAGCTGCGGATGTATACGATCAGCTCGCAAGCAACAATCCGGCTCATGACTTGAGGGCACGGCGTCGAGCGATTTTGATTGAGTGCAAGCAGATGAAGCGGACCTGAGGTTCACACGTTCAGGCTCTAAACCTCATCAAGGCAATTGCACTCACGCTTCGACCCAGTTGACCGCATTCCTGCCGTTTGAATGCAAGGCGCAGACGCCCCCGTAGATCAAGCCATAACTCACGATGTTTTGGACTCATGTCACGGGTTCACCGTGAATGCTCCAGACGCGAAGGTGATTCGCCACGACCCAATTTATACGCATTGGCAGGACTCATCTTCCCAACAGGCTCGGCCATCCGCTCTCTTCCTTTCAACCCGTGCGAGCACAGCGCGAAAGGACGAGCAGCTCGAAATGGCCCGAAGCCTTTCGGTTCATGGAGGCAGTCTTATGGCTCATCCGTCGTTCCGCATGCGTTCAGTAGAGCTATGGCTCATACTGATCGCCTCACTTCTGCTCTTTGCACCAGCTCTGCGTGCACAAGATAACGCCACAATCACCGGAACTGTCATGGACGCTAGTGGCGCTGTTGTTCCGAACGCCAATATCGCCCTCACGAATCCCGCAACCGGGCAGATACGCGAAGCAAAATCTAACGAAGCCGGTCTCTACCGCTTCGCCAATCTCGGTGTGGGAACCTACTCGCTCACAGTCACTGCGACCGGCTTCCAGACCTTTAATCGTACCGGCATCGTGCTAAACGTAGCGCAGACGCTGGGAGTCGATATCAACCTGACTGTCGGCAGCGCGGCACAAAGCGTGACCGTCGAGGCGCAGGCCTTGCAGGTGCAGACCGAAACCAGTGAAGTCAGCACCCTCATCAGCGGCGAACAGGTTCGCCAGCTCGCTACCAACGGACGCAACGTGGTTCAACTCGCGGCTCTTGGTCTGGGCGTATCGAACCAGTTGGCCTCATTCGGCGGTATCGATGCCCTTACCTCTTCGAACGCCCTCAGCTTCAATGGCCAGCGCGTGGCCCATAACGTCTACCTGATCGATGGTGCCGAGCAGAACGATCGTGGATGCGGCGGATGTTTCATGAATCTGCCGTCGCAGGATGCCATTGGCGAGTTCCAGACCCTGGGCTCTAACTACGCTGCGGACTACGGCATCGGTTCCGGCGGCACCATTGTCATGGTGCTCAAGTCGGGCCAGCGGCAGTATCACGGAAGCCTCTACGAGTTCAACCGCAACACAGCCTACAACGCTAATGACTACTTCCTGAAACGCTCCGGGAAGTCGCGCCCAGTCTTCCAACTCAACACTCCAGGTGGCAACATCGGCGGTCCGTTGTGGATTCCGCATGTCTATAACGAGCAGAAGAACCGCACCTTCTTCTTTTGGAATGAAGAGTGGCGCAAGCTCATCAAGGGCAGCTCGCCTTCCGTCTCCAACGACCTCTGGACGAATAATTTCCCGACGTTGGGTTCGGATCTCAATTACTCGCCTCAGGGTTCGAATTTCAAAAAAGATGACCAATCCACATGGCCGATCGTTCCCAACGTGCCCGGCAATACGGGATATACCTTGCTCGAAACGAGTCTTGGCCTGACCCCCGGGAGTCCATTTCCATATGACGCCACAACCAACACCTTCAGGATTCCCGCGGCGATGATCGACCAGAACATCGTTCGAGAATTGAATGCAGGCACATTCCCGAAACCAAACACCAATTGCGCGGGAGGTGTCTGTAAGCAGTTCATCGTCTCAGTCAAGCAACCCGAAAACATTCGTGAAGATGTGGTTCGCATCGATCACGCTATCAACAGCAAGTTCCAGTTGATGGGCCACTACCTTCACGACGCAATGGAAAACACGTTCTTCCCGCCGCTGTGGGCGGGCAGCTTCGCGACCGTCGGTACAACCATGAAGAATCCTTCATATACCGCGGCCATCAAGCTGACACAGACCTACTCTCCTACGTTGCTCAACGAAACCGCTTTCTACTATAGCGGCAACAAGATCCACTTGAGTCCCCTCGCGGCACCGGGCGCCTCTTATGCCTTCCCGAGTGGATGGGACGCGAACAGCTTGTTCCCGTCTTCGAATCAGGCAGCCATTACGCACGGGCTGAAGGACCCGATCATGCCGGCGATCGCCATCAACGGCACACTCGGCGCCAATTGGAACCCCTCATACTTTCCATGGAAGAACGGCTACGAGGGCTTCCAGTATCGCGATGACCTTTCCTGGATCAAAGGCCGCCACCAGTTCAAGTTTGGCGCGAGCTGGCTGCACACCTACAAGAACCAGGAACTCCAGGCCAACACCAACGGCACCGCCACCTTCGATAACAACGGATTCTCCAAAGACTCGATCGTGAACATGACCTTAGGAATGGCCGCAGCCTTCTCGCAGTTGGAATACCTGTATGGCAAGAACTGGGTCAACAACAACTACAGTCTCTACCTCATCGATAACTACCATGTGACCCCTCGCTTGACGCTTAATCTCGGACTCCGTTACGACGGCCTGCCGCACGCGTTCGAGCGTTATAACAAGTTCTCCAACTTCGTTCCGGGTTCATACAGCAGAACGCTGGGGAATCCCGTCCAAACAGACAACACCCTCAACCCCACCCAGCTAACCAAGTACGGAAACGGCAATTTCTATCTAAACGGCATTCACGAAGCTGGAGTGGACGGTTTCCCGAAAGGCAACGTCGAGAATCGTTACTTCACTTGGCAGCCGCGCATTGGCTTTGCCTACGACATGTCCGGAAACGGCAAAACCGTTCTTCGCGGCGGCGTTGGCGTCTTTTACGAACGCGTTCAGGGCAACGATGTTTACAACTCTGCTTTGAATCCGCCCTTCGCCTATCAGCCAGGGCCAACGAACGTGTTCTTCTCAACTCCAACAACCAGTGTCAATACCGGCGCTACAGGAACTTCTTTGTACCCGTCGAGCCTGACAAGCATCAAGTACAACTATCCGCCTCCGGGCACCATGAACTGGAGCCTGGGTATTCAGCGTCAGCTGATGCCTTCGGTGGTTGCGGCGGTGCAGTATGTCGGTTCCTCCTCCTGGGATCAGAACGATACCCGCCAGATCAACACGTTGCCATTGACAAACGACCCGAGTAACTACTGGTCAACCTCCAACGCCACACCTCACTGGACATTCAATGCGTCCACAGATCCACGTTGGAACCCCACTTACTCTGACCGTTATGCCGTCCAGAACAGTCAGATCGTCGCCAACAAACTGCGTCAGAATCCCGGCTTCGCAAACATCAACCAGGAAGAAAACCAAACCAACGCTCATTACAATTCCTTGCAAACCGGTGTACGGTTTGAGAACAAATGGGGACTTACCACCCAGGTTGCATACACCTACTCGCACCTTCTTGACAGTGCACCTGGTACCGGTGATCTCCAAACGCTGAATAACCCCTTCAATCCTGCCTACAGCAGAGGATCGGGGTCGTACGACCGCCGTCACATCTTCAATGTGAGCTACGTTTATGAACTGCCGTTCGCCAGGCATTCATCGAACGCGGCATACCGAACCATCGTCGGTGGATGGGGGATCTCCGGCATCACTGTGTTCCAGACCGGCAACCCACTGCAGATTACCTACAACGGAACCGACACGCTCGGCTTGGGCGGAGGCACCACCAACCGTCCGAACCTTGTCGGGAAGATTAAGTATCCCAAGACTGTTGGCTCCTGGTTTAACAACGGCCAGAATGGGAACGCCAACCCCTACACCGATCCGACCGCACCTTGGTTCGGCGGCGGAAACAACGGCTTTGGCACCGCCGGCAAAGATAACGTTCGCGGTCCCGGCCTCAACAACTGGAACCTGAGCTTGATGAAGAACATCAAGCTCACCGGAGCCGACAACGCCCCAAACGTCGAACTGCGTTTCGAATCCTTCAACACCTTTAATAAAACGCAGTTTAGCGGAGTCGATACTGCCAATCACGACGGCAACTTCGGCCAGGTCACGTCTGTATACAGCAACCGAGTTCTGGAGCTAGGCGGCAAGTTCCGCTTCTAACTCCTCCACACCAACAAGCAACAAAAGCGGCGGGCTGATGGCTTCAGCTCGCCGCTTTGTTATGACTCCCGACCAATTTCTCAGATCGGACCCCTTAGTCCCTGCTCTTCTCAGCTCAGCCTTAGATATGTCTTCGACAGCCGATCATGCCAGCTCATCTGGTCTTCATCGAAGATCGACCAGAGCATACCCAGTCCGACAGGCAGCACCGAGATGAGCATCGCCTTCAGCCGTCCCTTGACCTGCTCGCGTGTGAGCATGTTCTCATCGAAGGTGCACAGCGACAGTTGGGCGTACCGCATCCCCGGCGTGACCTTCGCAAAGGTCAGGAAGAACCATTCATACAATGCCGCAAACCCCAGCACGGCCAGCACGGCGACGACCTCGAACACGCGCTTCCCCGGCAGTTGGTCCACGTTCGAGGAGATCAGATAAATGGTCCCGAACACCAGTCCCATGATCAGCGCCGCATCCACCACCGTCGCCATCATGCGCCGTCCGAAAGGCGCCTGATAGAGCTTGTGCTCGTCCGGAACGAGCGCATAGTAGTCCGGCAATTGATCCGCAGGCGGCTCCTCGTCGAGTTGCATCTGCTGCCAGCTCGACCCGATCCAAACGGGATCGCCCACCTCGACGTTTTGAACCGTCGGCTCAGTTGAAACCGTATTTGGATCAACCTCGAAGATACTTAATTGCTGGGAATCCGATTCACCGGGGCCATCGGTAAGCCGCGGTCGCAGCCGCCGAGTCGCAATAATCTCTCGAGGAAAATGGATCAGATTCGCAGGAATCGGCTGCGCCTCGATCTCTTGGTAAATCGGTCCCGACTCATACTGTTCCTGGGCAGCCGAACCATATTGAGCCGGGGAGAAAGCCTCCGTCCGTGTCAGACGCTGTGGCATGTCCGGCTCCCAGCGAATCTCCACGCCCGTGTGACTCACCGGTTCCGGCTCTGGATTGGCCTGCGCCTGCCAGGACGGCTCCGGGGCAGAGTCGTAGGACTGCAACTCCGGCTCCTGATCCTCGATCGCAGTCTCTATCTGATTAAGGACGGCCTGAGCCGCTACCTGCGCCTCAACCGCTGCGCGGGTTGCAGCTTCGGCTGCTCGGACAGCAGCCCTCGCCTCCGTGGCTTGAAGTTCGCTATAACTCGGCGCTTTCGCATAACGCGCGGCAACGCGTGCTGCCGCAGCGGCTGCACGGCTATTTGCCGAAACGTGCTGTTCCGTAAATTCGTCATCATCGAAGACAGAAATACCCTTGCGAGTCTTATGCTCCGCAAGGCGACGATTGACCTCCTGCTTCCACGTTGGCAGCGGTGTGGGCGAGCTAGGCAGTGTGCTCAAAACTCTAAGTTCCCTTCGATATTTCGAAACCGCGCCGCGCCACTCCGCACGCGCAGTTGATTCTCTAATAACCTTCGGCAAGCTCTTATGCCGCCACAGGCCCGGACTCGGCACGCGCATTTGCTATGCTGGCCTTGGTCCTCGATGCATCCTCGTAATTTCGTGTTTATCACGCTGATGACCCTCTGTCACTTGCAACTTGCAGGACAGATGTTGACCAATCCGTTACCTCCTCAGCAACAGACCTCCAACGCTCTAAAATCATCTGAGCAAACGTCAGACTCGACACTTCCCGACGATCCCGGACAAGAGGCGATTCCCGTTGCCACTCCTGAACCTCTTCCCTCCACCGGAGTACCCCTGCGTTGGGATGCAGGCATGCAGACCTGGTCTGGTGAAACAGTGACGCTCTCGGGAGGGGTAGTGATTCACTACCGGGACTATGTCATCCACGCGGATCGCATCACTTTCAATCGCTCCACAAGCGAACTGCACGCCGAAGGAAATCTCCAGGTCACGGGCGGTTCCAGTGATGCCTACATCACCGCATCGCACGGCGACATGCGCCTGAATATGCATACTGCGCGCTTCTACGACGTGCACGGTTCCATTGGCGTTCGCCGGGCAGGTCGCACCGTCGTGTACTCGAATTCCAATCCCTTCCTCTTTTCCGCCCGGGTCCTTCTCCAGACCGGCGAGGACAGCTACAAAATCGTCGACGGCACCATGACCAATTGCCGGATTCCGAAACCGGACTGGCAGATCATCGCGCGATCCATTACTGTCGCGGATGACAAAGCCACGACCCGTAATTCATTTTTCAAGCTGCTCGGAATCCCGATTATTTATCTCCCCTATCTCAGCCACCCCGTCGAAGTCGCGGGCCGTCAGTCCGGCTTTTTGATCCCCGTAATCAGCAACTCCACAATCAAAGGCCTTACCGTTGGCGAGCAGGTCTACATCGTTCTCAGCCGAAGCATGGATATGGTCCTCGGTACCGAGTACTACAGCAAGCGCGGATTCGCGCCGAACGGAGATTTCAGATACAAGGGTCCGGGTCTCGACCATTTCACCATGCGATGGAACGCGCTTTTTGACCGGGGCTTCAAGACGCCACCTTCGACACAACTTGTCGATCAGGGCGGAGCAGATATATTGGCTGACGGACTTGTCGATCTCACTCCCACGACCCGCGCCGCCGCCAATGTCGAGTACCTCTCGAGCTATGTCTACAAGCTGGTCTTCAATGACAACTACCAGCAGGCCGTGAGCTCCCAGGTGCACAGCACCATCTCGCTCACACACGTACATAACGGGCTCCTGCCCTCCGCCTATCTGGAACGGGTTCAGAACTTCGCGAGTTCCAACGAAGGAGACGAAGTCCGCATTCTCCACCTGCCCACTTTGCGATTCGATGTTCTCGATGAACCGCTCCACACATCTCCACTCTACTGGCGTCTCGGCTCGTCCCTGAGCTATCTCGGCAGATCCGAATATAGTTTCCATGTTCGCAACATGGGCCGCCTCGATCTCTATCCACATCTCTCTCTTCCGATGGTTACGGGCGGATGGAGCTTCGTCCCTGAAATCGCCCTTCGCCACACCTTCTACACCACTAGTCAGATTCCCGATTTGACCGGCGCGAACGCGGGCACGCCAACCGTCAGTCACGATCCCCTGAGCCGAAGCGATGCCGAAGCGTCGCTCGACATCAGGCCGCCTGCATTCGAGCGCGACTTCACCGTCGGCCACCGGATCCTCCGTCACGTCGTCGAGCCCGAACTCACGTACCGCTTTGTGGGCGGCATCGGCCACAAGGCTCGCAACGTTCCCCTTATTGACCCGTCTGACATCGCCACCAACACTAACGAAATCGGTTACTCGGTCATTCAGCGCTTTTACACACGCCCGCTTCATCCGCAGCCCTGCGGCACTAGCGACGAAGCAGACGAAAAATGCCAGAACAATCTGCACGAGTGGGCCTCATGGCAGATCGCCCAGAAATATTTCTTCGACTCAGATTTCGGCGGGGCCATCATCCCCGGCCGCCGCAACCTGACCGATACCACCCTCGACCTCACCGGAATCGCCTTCCTGACCAATGCGCGCAACCTCTCGCCGCTTGTCTCGCGTCTCCGCTTCGAGGCTGTCAGCAATCTCCGGATCGAGTGGGACATGGATTACGACCCCAAGGCCGGACGCCTCGATGCCGACAACATCTTCGCCGGCTACAGTCATGGCCGCGCTACCGTCGGTCTCGGACACTCTCTGCTGAACGCCGTGGATGAAAAAGGCAGTACCGCCTCTCTCGTTCAAAGCCAACAGCTTCAGCCCTTTTTTGAATATGGTCGCCCCAATGAGGCGGGTTTCAACCTTGCCGCAAATGGCGGCTACGATTTCGTCAACCGCGCCATGCAGTACGCCGGGGTACAGGCCGTGTACAACTGGAACTGCTGTGGCCTCAGCGTCGGATACCGCCGGTTTGCCCTCGGCTCCGTCCGAGACGAAACGCAGTATTTGTATAGCTTTACGATCGCCAACTTCGGCTCAGTCGGCGATATCCGCCGCTCCAATACCGTCTTCCACGACATCAACCTGCCCCCGGCCTACTAGCCGTACTGCAAGCCCTCCGTTGCTTGCTTTTCCTGCACTGATCCGTCCACCAGACAGTAACGTTGCAACGGTCCATTCCTGCCTCGGCATGGGGCTTGCTGGGATATCCTTGCAGGAGAGGAATCACATTTGTCACGCGTTCATTTTTTGACCGGCCTTTTGGCTTTAAGCCTGGTCGTTGGGTGTAAAGCCCAGACTGCTGCCTCCAGTTCCCCTGATGCTGCCCTGAATCGCCGTATCGAGGTTATGGTTCGCTCCCAGTTCGGCGTCCCCCCCGAAGTCTCCGTTTCACTTGGCCAGCGCAAAGCCAGTCAGATCGCCGGTTACGATTCTCTTCCCATCACACTGTCGCACGGCTCTTCAAAGAAAGAAATCGAGTTCCTCATTGCGTCTGACAATTCGAAGCTGGCTCGCCTCGAGACCTTCGACCTTGCCAAGGATCCCGTCTTCAATATCGATGTCGCCGGCCGTCCAATTCGCGGAAATCCGAACGCAAAAGTGACTGTGATCAACTTCGACGACCTGCAATGCCCTTACTGTGCGCGGATGCATTCGTCCCTGTTTCCGGAAACCCTGGACCGCTACAAGGACAAGGTGCGCTTCATCTACAAGGATGATCCGTTAACCGAGATTCACCCCTGGGCCATGCACGCGGCAGTTGACGCGAACTGCATTGCAGCACAGAGCCCGCAGACGTATTGGAATTTCGTCGATTACATCCATGCTCACGGGCAGGAAGTAAGCGGCCAGGACCGCAACGTCCAGAAGAGCTATTCAACACTCGATCGCATCGCCCGCGAAGAGGCCACGGTCGCAAAGCTGGACAGCACCAAGCTTGATGCCTGCCTCGCCAAGCAAGATGACTCGCAGGTGCGCGCATCAGCAAAGGAAGCAGAAGCGCTGGGGATCGAAGGAACGCCCGCGCTCTTCGTTGACGGTGAGCGTATCAATGGCGCTCTGCCCGCCGAGCAGGTTTGGATTGTCATTGATCGGGCCCTTCGTGCTGCGGGAGTTCAACCTCCGCCGCCCGCACCGCCCGCGGAACCTGCCGCAAAGGGCAATTAACATCTGGGCTGCTCCGTTTTGAAAGACTTTTGCTCTGGAGCCAGTGCTAAAAGCAGCAGCCCCGAATCAGAGGCTGACGTAGTCGAAACCCGCTGCGGGATTTATCCTGTATTACCGGGAAGACGGCCGGCTCCCGAGGAGATTAAAGATTGCAAGTCGAAGGGTTCTTTTTCAAGCGCCGCAAGCCGCTTGCGCTGGTACTTTCAAGCACTTTTCTGCTGATTGGTCTCACCGCCTGTAATCATGCAGCGTCGCCCGATGTGATGGCCACCGTGAACGGAAAGGACATCTCCCGTTCCGATCTCGACAAGGCTTACAACAACTACAAATCGACACAAGGCGAAGCGCCCCAGGCGCCCAGCTCCGAACAGGCCAACATGGTTCGTCTCTCTCTGCTGCAGAAGATGATCGACGAAGAGATTCTCCAGCAACGAGCCGGCAAACTGAATCTGTCCGCGTCTGAAGAAGACGTCAACGCCAAGCTGACTGAATTGAAAGGCCTCTCTACTCAGGAAGAATTCGACAAGCAACTCAAGCAGCGCAACATGACGTTAGATGATCTCAAGCAGCAGATTCGGCGCCAGCTGACCTCCGAAAAGCTGATGAACAAGGAGATCGAATCAAAAATCGCGATCACCGACGCGGACATCAACAGCTACTACACGACCCACAAATCCGAGTTCAACGTGATCGAGCCACAATACCGGCTGGCCCGCATCGTCGTTTCGGCTACTGCTTCTCAGCAGCCCGGCAACCTTCCCGGGACCAAGGCGGTCAGTGACGTGGAGGCAAGAAAGAAAATCCAAACCGTTCGCAATCGGCTCTCCAGCGGAGAGGACTTCGGTACCCTTGCTACGAACTTCTCTGAAGATCAAAATGCGAGTTCGACAGCGGGCGACATTGGCTTCGTAGCGGAATCTAATCTACAGACTGACCCTGCGGTATTTGCTGCCATCAACAAGCTCAAACCTGGTCAAGTCACCGACGTTCTGCCCGTCTATGGCGGCGCCGGACCGGCCCAGCGCGTAATCGGATATGCGATTTATAAGCTCATCTCCCGCGAGCCCGCGGGTCAGCGCGAGTTAAGCAATCCCAGCGTCCAGCAGAGCATTCGCCAGAATCTTCGCGAAAGCCACGCCCAAATGCTTCGCCTTGCGTATTATGAGGTACTCCGCGACGACGCCAAGATCCGCAACTACTTCGCCGAGCAGATCCTCAAGCAGGGCGCAAAGTAACTTAGCGCTGTTATGTAAGAACAGCCGCTCGGGCTCTGCACAATCGGATCACACTCGCCGTCAGCAGCCCTCCTGTGCTCAATCTCCTGCGTCCAGGCTCATTGCTGAGCAGCAGGGCGGATGTATGAGACGGTCAAGGCGCTTCGGCCGTGCCTGAAAGCACAACGGCCTCCGCATTTCGCGGAAGCCGTTGCCGTCTGAAGGCGAATTAGAGTGATCGATCTATTTGAAGTTGCCGCTTGAGTCCATTGTGATTCCGCCAGGCCCTTGGGATTTCTTCGCCTCGTTCTCCTTGCGGGTTCCCATGGCTTTCGAACTCCAGTCCTTTGCGGCAGCAACATCAGCCTTGACCGCATTGGGATCCTGATAGTCAACGTCCGCTTTGCGCCGATAGGTGAGATTCAGATACGACATGGCATCGTCATAGTTCGAACGGTTTGCAAGCGCCTGGTTGAGATATTGGAGCCCTTCTGTTACCAACGGCTCATTCTCGTCCTTGATCTGCTGCAAGACCTTCTTGGGAGCCTTGACGTTGCCTTCGCCGTCATCATTCATGTTGACTGTGGCGAGCGCTTTCAACGTGTTCTCGTGTGCCAGGGTCCAGTCAATGACGCCAATCGTGTAGGCCGCTTCTGGGTCCTTCGGATCGGCCGCCAGCACCTTCTTCTGGTAGTCCTTCGCCTTATCGAATTGCTTGATGCTGAAGTAGATCGAAGCAATGTTCTTAAGGCTGTTCACATCGTTCGGTTCCTTGTTCAGAACCTCCTGGAAGATATCAATCGCCTGCTGTGCGTTCTTCAGGTTGTCAGGGGTAGTTAGGCCGGGAACGACATTCTGCGCAAGCGCAGTAGCCAGGTAGCTCTTTGCCATCGGAAGGTTCGGATCCAGTTCAGTCGCCTTCTGAAAATGGCCGATTGCCTCTTCGTAGCGGGCCGACTTGTATGATTCCACTCCCTTGTTCAACTGATCACGGGCTTGCAGGCGGTTGCACCCGCCCATGGAAAGCACCATGCCGGCCAATGCAACCGTGAGCGCCGTAATACGTGCGGGTCCATTCATGTCGTTTCTCTTCTCCTTCAGATCGTGCGTCGCGATTGCGCACCTTGAAAAATCATGCATCTGGTTTCGGGCGGGAGAAACCGAGACCAGGATGGCCAAATTGTACTCCTACAACCTTCAAGCCCACTGTGTTCTTTAACCGAGCCGATCTATGGTTCAGCCGCAATTCCCGGCGTCATCAATCCAATCTGGTCGATTCCCGCCGCATGGCCAATATCGATAACCTCGGCCATCTGCGTGAAGCTGAGCGTATCGTCGCCTCTCAGAAACAAAACGCGCTGGGCACGATTGGCGTAGATAGCAGAAAGCCGCGCTTGCAACTCCCCCTGCGCGACTCCCTGCTCATTGATGCGAAACTTCACTGCGTTTGCGCCGTCCCTCAATACCTCCAGAACGACCGCATCCCCTCCTCCGGCACCCTTTGCAGATTTAGGCGCCGCCGCAACCTCACCTCTCGAAATCGTGGGAACGATGACCATGAAAATGATCAGGAGCACCAACAGCACATCAATCATCGGAGTGATGTTGATCTCCGATGCCATGCCTTTGTTTCCTGTCATAGCAGCCATACAGTGTTCCCCTTTCTTCCCGGAGGGGAGGATCTTTGCCGTGCCTTACTGACCTGCCATGATCTTGGGCGTCATCAGTCCAATATGATCCACGTTCGCCGCCTTGGCGATATCGATCACCTCAGCGATGTAAGCGAAATTCAAATCGTCGTCGCCCCGTACAAACATGACCCGCTCAGCACGGTTCGCATAGATCTCCGTCAGCCTGGGCAGCAGATCGGCCTTGTTCATTTCCGTCTCATTGATCTTGTAGGTCGGAGCCGCACCCGGACGATAGCCGACCTGCACAACGATCGTTCGATCGTTCTGCGGTGGCTGCTGCTGCGGATTCTTCGGAGGCTGCGGCACCAGGGCGTCCAGGCCCTTGGGCGTTACCGGCACGATGACCATAAAGATGATCAACAGCACGAGCAGAATGTCGATCATCGGGGTGACGTTAATGTCACCCATCGCGCCGCCGCCGCTGCTCCCAGATGTCATTGCCATGGCTTCAAACTCCTCGTTTGCTGCAATTCGTTAAATTAGACTTCCTCAGCTCGGTGCTTACTGCGCCCCGCCACCGGGTCCTTCACGCTTTTGCGTGAGCAAACCGACCTCGTCGACGCCTGCGGTACGGACCGCGTCGATCGCGTCCTCGACGCCGCGGAACTGCGCCCGCGCATCGGCGCGAATAAAGATCTGCTTGCCCGGCGTATCGGCCAGCTTGTCACGAACCTTTGCACCCAGTTCCGAAGTTGCTACTTTGTTCTGGCCCAGGAACACGCCCCCGTCGCGCGTAATCGCTACAACGATTGCATCTTCCTTGTCTGCGTCCGGCATCGGCGTGGGATTCTCCACCTTCGCCATATCCACAGCAACCTTATTCTGCAACATCGGGGTGATGACCATAAAGATGATCAGCAGCACAAGCATCACGTCCACCATCGGAGTGACGTTGATGTTTGAGTTGACCTTGCTTCCTTCGTTTCGAACCGCAATTCCCATGTTGGGCTCCGTGCCTTAAAGATTCATCTACCGGAAGGCCTCCGGCTCTAACCCAAAGTGGACGCGTGACCGGCTGGAAATCCCGGGCAGGAGAGCCTGCGCCCTTCCTGCCCGCTAGAGAATTTCTCGCTCGGCCGCTTCCTGTCGTCTAGCGCTTGCTCTGCTTAATGAAGTAGTCGATGAGTTCGCTCGATGAGTTATCCATTTCCACATCGAACGCCTCAACGCGGCCTGTGAAGTAGTTGAAGGCCATAACAGCAGGGATCGCCACCAGCAGACCGAATGCCGTCGTCACCAGCGCTTCCGAAATACCGCCGGCAACTGCGCCGATTCCAGAAGTCTTCTGGGTCGCGATCTGTTGGAACGCGTTCAGGATGCCGACGACTGTTCCGAACAGTCCGACGAACGGAGCCGTTGCACCGATGGTGGCCAGAACACTGAGGCCTCTCTTCAGCTTGGCGTGAACGATCGCTTCGGCGCGCTCCAGTGCGCGTCCCGAGCTCTCGATCGTCGCTTCGCTAGCCACTCCGCCGGATGCACGGAATTCCTGCAGACCGGCCGTGACAACCTCAGCGAGGTGTGACTTCTTATTGCGATCTGCGATTTTGATCGCCTCTTCAAGCTTGCTGTCCTTGAGCGCACCGGCAACCTTCGGTGCAAATTCGCGCGACTGCTTGCGAGCGGCGGAGAAGTACAGGTAACGGTCGATCATAACGGCCAGCGACCAGATCGACTCGATGAACAGGAGAATGGCAACTGCACGTGCCAACCATCCCATATGCTGCCACAACCCAAGCGGGCTGAAGCTGACTGTCTGCTCTTCCTGGAAGAAGAGGGCCAGGCTGTTGACCGTATGCGAAGCGAAATGTGCGAGCTGAGCGAGAATCACTTGAATCGTTCCTCCTAAGGAGTTTGTGATCTGAGACTATCCGTTTGAACGGATTGTTTGCAGCCGAACCAGAAAAATCTAAGGCCGATACTTCTTTTCTCCCACCCTCCGCACTTCAACACAGCTGGAGCCGTCGGGCAGGAGCATTCATCTCGGATTTCAGTGTTCCCTGGTTCTGCGATTACGAATGCGGCTCTTTCGGGATTCGCATTCAGGTCAAAAACAAGGCTCTTTTCCATCGAGGAAAAGAGCCAAAGATTCGTCTAGCCGCCCAGCGTGAAGATCACGTTGATTGTGGTCTCCACCTCAACGGGCTCATTGTTAAGCAGGTAAGGCCGATAACGCCAGGTCTTCACCGCGTCCAGCGCCGACTGTTGCAGCATTGCCGGTCCGCTGATCACGTGCAGGTTTTCGATTGTTCCCTGCTTCGAGATCGTTGCCTGGATAACCACCGTGCCGGAAACGCGTGCCGCCTTTGCGATCGGCGGATACACCGGCTGCGTCTTCTGGATTAACATACCAGTCGCAACACCGGCCGAGATATTTACCTTCTTCGGAGGAGCTGCCTGTACCTTCGGCCCCGATCCGGAACCAAACACGCTGCCCATTACACCGCTCGAACTGCCGCCCAGACCCTCGGCGCCAGCGACGCCAAACGAACTCGGAGGCGCTTCCTTCTCCGCGACCATTTTGATGTTCTTGGGAATCTTTGTCGGCGCGGTCAGCTGATTGTTCATCATCTCGGACTGCACGTGCACCACGTGCACAACCTCAGCCGGAGGTGGCGGTGGTGGTGGCGGCGGAGGAGGTGGCGGAGCGACGAGCAGAGTCTGCATCATCGCCTTCGGCAACGCCTCTGGGTAAATGAGCGGGTACAGGATCATCGCAATCAGAATGGATCCGTTGATGATGAACGTAAGCATCATCCAACGTCCGCTCTTGCTCTTGATCTTTCCGCCGGATTCAAATGTGGAATCTTCAAACATAGCCAGCCTCGAATCGGGGTATCGTTTACCTCTATTTAGACACCGCGGAAACACCAAATGTTCCCGCAATCCCTAACGCTCTCAGAAAGCGTGCTCCACCTATATCAGAACTACCCTGTACCTGCAAAGGTTGCAGCTAACAATACTTCCCTTACACTCGCGAGCGCTTTGCTGCCGGCAATGCTGCCGTTTTTGCGCTTCCCGATCTCCACTCCTGATATGCCACAAGCATCGGTGCCGCAATCGCGATCGATGAATACGTTCCGATCAGAATCCCGACCACCAGTGCAAATGAGAAACCCCTCAGAACCGGCCCACCATAAACGAACAGCGAAAGCACCGTCAGGAACGTCAGCCCCGATGTCAGCACCGTCCGGCTCAGCGTCTGGTTGATACTCCGGTTCACCACGTCCGGCAATGACTCACGCCGGCTCAGCCTCAGGTTTTCCCGAATGCGGTCAAAAACCACGATCGTGTCGTTCATTGAGTAGCCGACCAGCGTCAGAATCGCCGCGATCACCGTCAGGCTGATCTCCATCCCTTTGATGCCGAATGAATCCAACAAGGCAAATGCGCCAACCGTAATCAGCGTGTCATGGAAGCAGGCGATCACCGCCGCGACTCCATAGATGAGTTGGAACCGGAACCACAGATAAACCAGCATGCCCAGCAGCGAGTAGAGAGTAGCCAAAGTTGCCTGTTTCTCCAGCTGCCTGCCCACTGTCGGCCCTACAACCTGAACATTCCGGATACCTTCCTTGGGATCAAACGTGTTCGCGTCAAACTTGGCCCGCAGCGCGCTGTAGATTTGCTCGCGGCCCGTATCCAACGAAGATTCCGAGTGCTGTTCCGGAAGGCTGATGAGTACCTCGTTCTTGCTGGGCACGTCGTAGTTGACGATGCTCGCGTCCTGAATACCCGCGGCAGCCGTCGCCTGCCGGATCTGCTCGAGGTTGGGCTTCTGCTTGAACTGCACCTCTACCTGCGTGCCCCCGCGGAAATCAACGCCCAACGGCACAGGGCTCCGGCGGCCGCCCACGGGATGCGCCCAGTGAGCTGCCATCGAGATGATGCCCGCCACGCTGAAAATCAATGAAAAGGCAAGGAAATACCACTTCTTCCCCAGCCAGTCGATATTTGCATCATGAAAGAATTCCACTGGTTCTCTGCCTTCCTCTATTCAGGACTAGCTCTTCGCCCGGTCCCTCGGTCCCCTGGTTCGCTGTCCCTTAGATCGAAACGACTTCGCCCGCCTTCAGGTTGTTCACATGCGCATCAAAAATCACCCTCGACACGTAAACCGCCGTAAACAGGTTGGCCGCAAGACCAAACGTCAGCGTCACTGCAAACCCCTTCACCGGCCCGCTGCCAAACAGAAACAGAATCGCAGCCGAAACGATGGTCGTAACGTGAGTGTCCAGAATTGTCGTCCACGCATGCGCGAAGCCCTGATCCACCGCGGCCGAAGGCGCCTTCCCTGCGCGCATCTCCTCGCGAATGCGCTCGAAGATCAGCACGTTCGAGTCCACGCCCATACCAATCGTCAGGATCACTCCGGCAATCCCAGGCAACGTCATCGTCGCGCCCGAAAATCCCATGAATCCGAGCAGAATGATCAGGTTCAGAAACAGGGCCAGATCGGCATTGATTCCTGATCCCCTGTAGTACACCAGCATGAAGACCATCACCAGCAGCACGCCCACCACGGCTGCTGTTACACCCTGCCTGATCGAATCCGCTCCGAGCGACGCACCCACCGTGCGGTCCTCAAGATAGTTGATTGAGGCCGGTAGAGCGCCCGTGCGCAGCATCTTCGAGAGGATCGCTACTTCATCCTGCGAGAAGCTGCCCCGAATCTCACCCGAATCGCGGATCCCGCTCTCAATGTTTGCTACCTCCTTCACGCGACCGCCCAGCACCACGGCCATGCTGTGCCCCACGTTAGCGCTGGTGTATTCCCAGAATTTGTCACCCGCTTCGTTCGTCAGCGTGAAGTGCACTGTCCGTTGTCCCGTGTTTGTGTCCGTCCCTGGGTCAGCGGACCGGAAATCCGTCCCGGCTACAATTGCCACGCGCTTCAGGATGTAAACACTATCCGCGTCTGACCCATTGGCCATCGAACCCGACCCGTGCACCAGTTCCTCATCAGGAGGAAGGTTTCCCCCGACGGTGGCCAATGCTGCCTGCTCGTCGGGATAAGGTCCGCCTTCAACAGCATGGATCTCAAGTCGAGCCGTCGAGGTGATGATCGTCCTCACTCGGTCGATGTCCGAAATGCCCGGCAGCTCAACCAGAATCTGGTTATCGCCCAGGCCGTACTGCTGAATAATCGGCTCGGCAACGCCCAGAGTATCCACGCGGTCGCGGATCACTTCAATCGTGTTCTGCACCGTCCGGTCGTTCAGACCCCGCTCGATGTTCGGCTTCATCGTCACCGTGAAGGTGCCATCCGCGCTACCGCCGGCGATGTCATACTCGTTCGAGTACTTGTTGTCCAGCACCGATCGTGCCGCGCTCGCCTGCGTCGCTGTCACACCCTCAATCCGGATAAGCTCAGGCTTCGTCGGATCAGGCTTGGAGACCTGCGAAAACGACACCTTCGCCGCCTTCAGATCCTGCTCGATTCGTGCGGCCGTGTTATCCGTCTCCGTGTTGACAGCTTCTTTCACCTGCACCTGCAGAATCAGGTGAACACCGCCCTGAAGATCGAGACCCAGGTGGATGTGCCGCGTCAGCTTGTTCAGCATCGGATCGTTTCCGCTCAGGTTTGGAGCGTCAAAACCGAAAAACGCTCCATACAGGAAAACAATCAGCACCCCGAAGATGATGACAACCTTTTGCTTCAGATTTTTCTTCATTGGTCCAATTCTCTACTTGAGTTCAACAGTTGCTCGAATCCAACTTTGTAACAGGCTCTGACCCCGGGCGCCCTCGATTTCGGCTCCTGCCGGAGCAACGATCAAGATCCCGGAGCTTCCTGCGTGGTCACCGATGCGATCGCGCTTTTCGCGACCTCCATCTTGATGTTGTCCGGAGCCACACGAATAATAATCGCATCGTCCTTGATCGACAGAATTACCCCGCGAATGCCCCCCGCCGTCGTCACTCTGTCCCCTGTCTTGATGCTGCCGAGCATCGCTTGCCACTGCTTTTGACGCTTCTGCTGCGGCCTGATCATTACGAAGTACATCAGCGGAATCAGCAGCAAGAGCGGAAGCATCCCGAACAATCCTCCGCCTCCAGTCGGCGCTGCCGCCAATAATGTCAAACTCGTCGTCACACTCATCCTTTACTCGCGCCCCGAACCCCCAGATCACTCAGGCCGCAGGCAATGTACGCCCTGTGGGCGGCTGCCCGTTCAATAGATTTGTCTCCCGGAATCTGCCTGGCCTGCTGGTACTTCCGGCCACGCTTCGGAGCATCGATTCACTGCTTTGACCGGCAGACCTACTTTATCTCTCTGCCGCGGACATCACCAGTGATCCGGCTCACCTTTTGCTTCCTGTTCGACACGGTCTGCTCTCTAAAATCCGGCAGAATCGGCGCCTTCTAGAACTGCGCACACCCCACCCGCTTCAAAGAGAAGGCCTACTTGAGATAAGAAATGCGCAGCCACAAGCGTGTCAAGAACGCATACCGCCTTCCCTGTGCGCGGCTGCTTCGGAGTCAGACTACGAAACTCGCGTGATCTCTGCCTTTTGTCCCTGGGGATTGATCATGGCATCGAGCTCAGGCGCATTTCGTATCATCCTGGTGCTTAGGACCCGGAGCGGGTTCAGATCCCTTCAGCATCACCATCCTTGTAATCTTCTCGACCAGTGCGATGACGATGAATTGGTTGAGCGAGAGACCCTCTCGCTTTGCGATCTCGACTGCCTGCAATCTCGTTGAATGCGGCAGGCGCAATGGAAATGTTGCAGCAATTTTTCTCGGAGACATCTGACCTGAAATTTAGCTCGCGGGGAATTTCCCCCTGCATCGTCCTGAATTGCACGGGGATGGCTAAGCCCTGAATCTGAAGGGCCTTATAGACTCGCTATAAGCGCACGAAGCGGCTATTAAACCCGATTATCTCATCGATTCTGGTACCAGAATGTGATCAAGATCACTCAATCAGCCGTCGGGGCCGTATGGATGCTGTTCAGTGCCCTCCTGTTTGCTAGAAATGAAAAAGGAGGCCACCTTGGCGGCCCCTCAGAGGAGATTGAATTGATTCAGAACGCTGGCGGCTTTCGGCGGGACAACGGAAGAGCACTGGAAGAGAACCATCGTCGCTCTTCTTATGCGCGTTGGGCCTTGTCGCTGCTGATTTGCACGCTGGCAATAGTATTGACGTTCAACCACGTGGATGTGCCCGTCGCTCGACGGATGTACGGATTCTTGTCTTCAAGCGCAAGTCTGGCAACAGGTTTTGGGAGCGCCGTTCTCCTCGGCATTGAAGGGTCCGTTGCACTGGCTCTGGTATTCGTCCGGATTACGCGCGGGCATCTGTCGCCTTTTCGTGAGGCCATTGTCCTCGCATGCCTCACCTCAATATGCGCTTATGCAATGAATGACAGCACCCTGAAGTTTTTTTTCGGCGTACCGAATCCCGCCGCCGTCCTGCACGGAGCTCATCATGCCTTCAATCTCCTGAACGGCTCTTCCGGCAGCAGTTTCCCTTCCGGCCACATGGTGATCGCTGGAGCCTTCGGCGGTGTATTCATGCGGCTTTATCGCCCCAGTACCCTGCCATTTTCGATGCTCCTGCTCCTCGGGGCAGCACTGCTGATCGCGGGGGATTGGCATTTCATCAGCGACATCATCGCCGGAGCTTTTGTTGGCGTTTCGGCTGGCTTGCTGGCCGGCGAAGTCTGGCTGGCACACTCAAACAGGGCTGGCAACCGCGACCA
>DATNFD010000039.1:0-8873 GCA_035606555.1 Occallatibacter sp. | reverse complement strand
TCTCTGATTTGCTAATCGCATCCACCTCGGCAGCGTTCAGAGCCCGCCGGTAAACACGCACTTCGCCGACATCCCCATTGAAGTAGAGGCCATCATCGCGCTGGGCGCCTATGAGAATCGGGCCCTTGCTCGATCCCCAAGGCCCGAGATCGTCCTGGCTCTGCACCTCGCGGCCATTCAGGTACAGGCGCAGCTTTCCGAGCGTCTGATCGAATACGGCAGCGGTGTGAACCCAGGTGTCGACTGGAAGCCCATCTCCGCTCACCCAGTAGTCCGTCCACCGCATGCCGAAGATCGTCGCTCCCCATTGTGCTGTGGGATTGGGCCCGAATCCGAGACGCCACTGCGATCCCCAACGCGGCCCAACCTGCGAAACCCACGCCGAGTAGGCAGCTGGTTTGTGCGGTCTTACCCACGCTGTGACAGAAATCGAGCCCGCATTGTCGTAGTCAGCGTTTCTGGGGAACTCAATGTAGGCACCCGAACCGGTGAAGCTGTAGGCCATATTCGCGCGGCCGTGTCGATCGGCTGCCGGCGTTGCACCATGAACCTGCGCCGTTGCGTTCGGATGACAGACGTCCACTGCCGATCCGTGAAGTGGAAGGAGAGCGACGATTCCCGCATCAGGATCGACGGACGTGCCGTAGTTGTTTGGCGGACCCGCTTGCGCAACAAAGTTGGGAATGGCTCGGAGTTGGGCAGCATCATCCTTATGACCCGCTGCATCAAGGGATGCGATCAGGTTCTCGCGCTCAATCGGGTCGAAACGGAAGTCTTCGCTGTACTCGGCGTGGAGGTGATTCCAGAGCGCGGACGGGTTCGCGCCGGATGCCGGGAGGGAATCCAGCATGGGCAGAGCGGCAGAGTAGAGCGGCAATTTGTCATCGGCATAGGCCGAACCGAAGCGTCGAACCCAGGCATGGCGGCGACGCTGCGCTTCGGTGAGATAACGCGCCGGGCCGTAGGAGATGTGTGGATCGGCCTCCGCGAGCAACTCCAAACCACGGTAGAAAGCGCGGAGCCCGACGGTACCATGAGTTTCACCAGGAAAGACCTCGTAGTGCCACTCGACATTTGCATTCGGGCTGGCTTCAAAGGTTTTGGCAAAGCGCAGAGCGCCGACGGAGATGTCCGCCTCTTCGTCTCCGCCGGCGCCAATGAAGACGAAATGCTGTCCGCTGGGCTTTGCGATTGCACGGCCGAGGAGCGCCACAAAGCGATCGTCGAGCCCGAAGCTCGGGCTCAACGCGATGTTGGCTTGGAAGATCTCGGGATGTCGGATGAACGCATAGAGAGAAAACATTCCGGCATTCGAGTGCCCGGCAAGTATGTGGTATTTGCCAAGAGAATACTCAGAAGTTAGCTGCGGAATCAGCTCGTCCGCCAGGAATGAAAGGAACTTGTCGGAGGGCCCAGTTGCAAACTCGCCTGCTTCAATCGTGGGCGCCAGATCGCGGCCCCGATTCGTATTCACGACACCTGCAACTACCATCGGTGGCAGTCGGCCATTGCTCGTGAGATGGTCGACGATTACGGCTACCTTGGTGAAGTTCCATTCGCCGTCGAGCACCACCAGCAAGGGCATGTCGGGCTTTCTCTGGTGCGGCACGGAGACGAGGATATCCCTCTTCTCTCCGAGTATTTTCGATTGAATACTCTCGTGTTTGCCGAGCGTGATCTCCGACTCTTGAGGTATGAGAGTCGAAGCTGCAGCAGTGAAGAAGACGGAGGCCACGATCGTTCGTAAGCAGGCAGTCGAAGGCATTTATCCCTCTGATCCTTGAACGAGAAAGTATAGATCCTGCAGGATATATGCCGATGTGACCAGCTGGGCGTCCCGAAGCCGCGGTGTGCTGCGGAGTCGTGTCAAGTCAAACAAGCTTCTGAGAGCTCCCGAGTGTAACGGCCGCTGAAAGATTCAATAGCGAGTTGAATAGATTAGTGGGGGCGATCTGCCGACTGATAGCAATGGGTCGGCTTTAGAGGGCCTTGCATCAGAACGCGATTACAACCTGATAAACTCACAGCGTAAACGCTTTCTGGGAGATCTGAGATGTTGCTCGAACAACTCCGCAGGCAAGTTTTGGCAGCCAACCAGGAGATTGCGCGCCGCGGCTTGGCGCCCCATACATTCGGCAATGCGAGCGGAATCGATCGTTCGGGGGATACGGGGCTGGTGGTCATAAAACCGAGTGGCGTCGACTATGAATCCCTGAAACCGGAAGACCTGGTCATTACGGACCTCGACGGCAAGCTTGTAGAGGGCCGGCTGCGTCCTTCAAGCGACCTTGATACGCACACTCTCCTGTACCGTGAGTTCCCGCAGATTGGGGGCGTCGTTCACACGCATTCGGAGTTCGCCACCTCGTGGGCCCAGGCCTGCCGTCCAATCCCGTGCTTCGGGACGACTCACGCGGACTACTTCCATGGCGCGGTTCCAGTGACTGAATCCCTGACGGCAGAGGAGGTGTCATCCGGTTATGTTCGAAACACGGGTGCCGTGATCGTGAATAAGTTCCGATCAGAAGGCCTCGATCCAGTGGAAGTTCCGGGGGTTTTGGTGGCTGGTCATGCTCCGTTTGCCTGGGGGAAGGATGCGATGGACGCGGTGGAGCATGCCGATGTCTTGGAGTACGTTGCCCGCCTCGCATTTCGAACGGTAGCTCTGAACAGCTCGGCAAGGCCGATTCCTGCCCACGTGAGTGAACACCACTACCTGAGAAAGCATGGCCCCAAGGCCACTTATGGCCAGCGGAAGTCTTGAATTGATCCGTCGGTCCATTGCTTCTTCGCCTCAGATCGGATAGATGAAGTGCGATACTGAAAACAGTAGGCGATTCCTGTCCGCGTATCGCTCCTATTGTTTTCTGCATTTTGCGTCGGAAATTAATCTGCCATGGTTGACCTTTCAATCCAGAGTTCCGTCTCTATCTTGCGGATCCAGAGGAGATGCGGGTGAAACGCGGATGAAGCCGGACGGCACAAGTCGTGGCAAGCAACGTGCTTCTCTGAGTATGAAGCGAGCCTCCCTCGATATGGAAACCGGTCTCTTCAATCGGTTACAGGCAATACTGCTGGCCCTGGCCACGGCCGGACTGGTGCTGCTTGCCGTGTTGAATTTCAGACAGGAGAGCCGTTTCCAGCAGCCGGATGACGGAGTGTGGTGGGTTGAATCGCAGAGAGGTCTTTTAGCTACCAAAGTGATTCCCGACAGTCCGGGGGCACGTGCGGGGATTCAAAAAGGCGACCTGCTGACTGCGGTGAATGGCATGCCGGTGACGCGGGTGCCTGATTATGAGCGAGCTCTGTATCGCACCGGAGTGTGGTTAAAGGCGAACTACTCGATCACCCGCTCGGGCACGCCGATGGACTCAGTGATGGTGATCCCGGAGCCTCCGGACCGCAGTAGCTATCTGGGTCTCAGGCTGATCGGGTTGATCTACCTTGGGATCGGGCTCTATGTGCTGTTCCGGCGTTGGACGGCCCCTCGCGCGACACACTTCTTCCTGTTCTGTCTGGTTTCATTTGCGCTGAATGCTCTGAAGTACACGGGCGAGTGGAATTTCGTCGACAAGACTGTCTTCTGGGCGAACATCGTAGCGGGGGCTCTGCAGCCTGCGCTCTTCCTGCACTTTGCGATCAGTTTCCCTGAGGAGCGGTTGAAGGGAGTCGGGCGGCGTTGGTTGCTTCCGCTTATCTATGGTCCGGGTGTTGCTCTCGTTGGACTATGGATCACGGCCATCGCGCGCTGGCAGGCAACGGGCATTCTGAAACATCGGCTTGATCAGGTTAATTACGCTTACATCGCCGCATTCTACGTTTTTGCAGCAGCTTTCTTCGTTTATAGCTACAGCCGGGCAAGCACGCCGCTTCTTCGTCAGCAGTTGAAATGGCTCATGCGTGGCACGCTGGTCGCGGTCCTGCCGTTCACGCTGCTGTACGCGATCCCGTTCGTTCTGGACTTCCGTGTCTGGTCAGTCTTCACCAAGCTGGCGGCCCTGTCGCTCGTCTTTCTTCCGCTGACGTTCTGCTGGGCGATTATCCGCTATCGATTGATGGATACGGATCTGATATTTAAACGCGGCGTGGCGTATACGCTTGCGACCGGTTTGATTCTAGGAGCTTACTTCGGGGTCATCGCTCTGATAGCGGAAATCGTTCACCAGCGTTCGGGGCAAGCCATCCGAGAATGGGCCTTGATTGCGGCAATTCTTGGTACGGCGGCCGTATTCGATCCTCTTAAACGGCGGATCCAGAGTTGGGTTGATAAGACGTTCGACCGCCACAAGTATGATTATCGAAAGGCACTGATCGAGTTTGGGCGAAGCCTCAGCTCTGAAACCGATCTTGACGCGCTGCTCGACTCCATTGTCGAGCGCCTCCCGCGTACTTTGCTGGTCTCACGGGTCGCTGTTTTCCTGTCGCAGTCCGCAGGCGGGCTCCGACTCGCCGCATCTCACGGGTTGCTGTCCGCGGCGACCGAGCGCAAACTGGCATTAGGCTTTCTCGACTTCGACCGAGCCGCACTGAATCACTCCCACATCTTTCTTGAGAATGCGCAACAGGCGCTGCACTTGCCGCCCGATCAGCAATTGACCGCGGCTCTCCTCGATCTCAATTACTATCTTCCCTGCCGTGTGCAGGACGGCTCGACGACACGCACGATAGCGGTGATAGGTCTCGGTCGTACTATCGGCGGTGACTTCCTCTCGAGTGAGGACATGGAGTTGCTGGAGTCGCTGGCAAGCTACATCGGAATTGCGCTGCAGAATGCAAGCCTCTACTCACGGTTACAGGAAAAAATCAGTGAATTTGAGCGCCTGAAAGAGTTTAATGAAAATATTGTCGAATCCATCAACGTGGGAATTCTGGCTCTCGATCTTGAAGACTGCATCGAGAGCTGGAATGCGCAGATGGAGGCGATGTACGCGGTGAGCCGTGCGGAGGCCATCGGTCAAAAGCTCAGTTCTGTGTTCCCGGATGAATTTGTCTCGGCAATTGAGAGCTTCCGCAATCAGCCTGGAATCCATAATCTTTACAAGTTTCCGCTTACGACAAAAGCCGGAGAACAGCGAACCGTCAACGTTGCCATCGCTCCTCTACTGTCGCGGGATTTCGTGATCGTCGGCCGCATCGTTCTGGTTGATGACATCACGGAGCGGGTCTCGCTGGAAACTCAGCTTGCACAGGCCGACAAGCTGAGTTCCATAGGACTGCTTGCCGCCGGTGTGGCTCACGAGATCAATACGCCTCTGGCGGTCATCTCGTCGTATGCGCAAATGCTGCAGAAGCAGATGCGAACCGATCCGCGCCTTGGTCCTGTTCTTGAGAAGATCACGCAGCAGAGTTTCCGGGCTTCAGAGATCGCGAACGGGTTGCTGAACTTCTCGCGCACATCGACGACCGAGTTCCGCGAGACCAATCTGAACCAGGTCATCCGCGACACGTTGTCGCTGCTTGAGCATCAATTCAAGACGGCGCAGGTCATGGTAGATACCGATCTGGCTGACGATCTGCCGCCGATTCATGGGAATCCCGGCAAACTGCAGCAGGTATTTCTGAATCTGCTGTTGAACGCGAAAGATTCGATGCCGGGCGGCGGACGTCTGCGACTCACCACAGTCGCCAACGGTCACGTTGAGGCAATTGTTTCGGATTCTGGATCCGGCATCGCGCCCGAACATCTAAAACGCATCTATGATCCATTTTTCACGACAAAGACTACGCCTCGCCCCGGCGAGAGACGTGGCACCGGTTTAGGGCTTTCCGTTTCCTACGGGATTATTCAGGAGCACGCAGGCAAAATTCATGTCGAAAGCGCCGTTGGTGCCGGCACAACCTTCCACGTTGAATTCCCGCTTTTGAGGAAGTCGGTACATGTCTGAAGTTGATCAGTCTTTGAATCTGTCTGGCGCAGGTTCTGTCTTCTCCACCAATTCTGCAATTGGAAGCATTCTTGTTATTGACGACGAAGCAGGTATTCGCGAGTCGCTCGAGGTGCTGCTTTCGCTCGAAGGCTATTCGATAAAGACCGCGATCGATGGCGAGCAGGGCCTTCGAATGCTCGAGATGGAGAACTTCGACCTCGTTCTGCTCGATCTGGCGCTACCGGGACAGAGCGGCCTCGATTTGCTACCGCAAATCAAGGAAAGGCAACCGGAGACGCCGGTCATCATGATTACGGCGTATGGCACCGTTGAGAACGTTGTGGAAGCTATCCGCGCCGGTGCTGAAAACTTCGTCCAGAAGCCGTGGGATAACGAGAAGCTGCTTGCGGATATTCGTTCCGCTGTGGCTCGATACAAAGCAGAAGAAGAAAATCTGCAGCTGAAGCGCACGCTCAAGCAGCGCTACAACTTCGCCAATATTGTGGGCAAGAGCGAAATCATGCTGCGCGTCTTCGATCTTGTCGCGCAAGTGGCGCCAAGTCGTTCTACTGTCCTCGTGCAGGGCGAGAGCGGGACCGGCAAGGAACTGATCGCCAAGGCCATTCACTCCAACTCGCCCCGCCGCGACAAGCCCTTCGTTCCAATCAATACGGGCGCAATGCCGACGGAACTGCTGGAGTCTACGCTCTTCGGTCATGTGAAGGGCGCATTCACGTCCGCGGTCGCTTCGAAGAAAGGGCTGTTCGAAGTCGCGAATGGTGGAACCCTTTTCCTCGATGAAATCGCGACGATGGGGATGGATACGCAAGCGAAGATTCTTCGCGTTCTTCAAGATCGCCGATTCATGCATCTGGGTGGGATTCAGGAGATTCAAGTCGACGTTCGCATCATCGCGGCCACGAACATCGATCTCCGTCAGGCTGTGCGGGATGGACGCTTCCGCGAAGATTTGTTCTACCGTCTGAATGTCATCACGATCGATCTCCCGCCGCTGCGTTCACGCCGTGAGGATATTCCGCTGCTTGCGAATCACTTTCTCGAGTTTTACACGAATGAGAACGGACTTGCCCCGCGCCGACTTTCCGCCGACGCTTTGCGGGCTCTGATGGATTACGAGTGGCCCGGCAACGTGCGGGAGCTTGAAAATTGCATCGAGCGGGGCGTCGTACTTTCGTCGGGTCCCGTGATCGGTTCGGAACTCCTGCCCGGGCACATCACAGGAAGAAACTTTCAGGATGCTTTGCTTGAGCACAATCCGAACGCGTCGCTCTTCGACATTCTCGAGGATATTGAGCGCCGCATCATCATTGAAAAGCTCGAACGTTGCAACTGGAATCAGACGGACGCGGCTGAACAGTTTCACATTCCGCTTTCAACACTGAACCAGAAGATCAAGCGCCTGAATATTGAAATTCGCAAGCGAAATCGCGAGTAGCTGTCTCAGGCATGGACAGACAGTCTGATTAGGTCAACCGGACCACCAGTGCATCGTCCGACGGCCGGTGATCGGGTATTTGCAGCAGAAGTCCGTCCGGTGTCCATTGCCAGTCGAGCTCCCCGTCTGTACCCAGCAAATGAACCTTCTTCAACGATCCTGCGGGAAGAGCGGTATCCTGCTTAACAGACGAGACCAGCACTGTTTTCCCCGGAGCGCCCATAACGTGCACATAGAGAGCATTGCCGCGCGTCGTGAATCTCAGATCGCGCACGGTGAAGTCGACGTTGTGATCAGCGACGTACATGCCTTCCTTCACCCGGGTTGGTCCCTCTCCAAATCGCTGCTCCCATGGACGAGTGCTGTAGATGCCTTCGCCGTTTATGTTCAGCCAGGATCCCACTGCGCGCAGACGTGTGACAACTTCGTCGGGAATGGTCCCGTCCGGGCGTGGACCTACATCGAGAAGCAGGTTGCCATTTTTCGAAACCACGTCGATGAGTTGGTGAATGACACGACCAGCGCTTTTGTAATTCGGTTTACGCAGGTAGGCCCACGAATCCCAATCGAGCACATCGTCGGTCTGCCACACAAAGCTCGCTTTGTCGGCCAGTTGTCCGGCCTCGTGGTCGGGCAGTCCTGAGCCGAGCGCAAAATCATTTTCTTTGTAGGTAATGATCGTCTCGCGGCCGGCTGCTGCACTGGTGTTGTAGTAGTGCGCGAGCATCTCGATACGATAGTGCTCGGGAATGATGAAGCAGCGAGTATCGAAGTAAATGATGTCAGGGTGATAGCGATCGATAACCTCGACGATCTTGTCGCGCCACACGCGGCAAAACGCTTCACTTGGCGGCGGATCGGGATGAGCGTAGTTGAACGCGCCGGGTCGATTTACGGCATAGTTCTTTGCCTCCCCTGGTGACCCCAGCGTGTATTTTTGCGGCCAGTAGAGGTCGGCGTATTGCGGATTGTAAATGTCGGCATTCGAGACTGGACTGGAATACCATCCCCAGAGCCACTGATGGTGAAAGCTGGTGTAGAACTTCAATCCCTGACGGCGGACCGCGCGTTCCAACTCGCCGACTATGTCCCGCTTTGGACCGAGACGGGCGGCATTCCACCGGTTTACGCGGCTGTTCCACATCGAGAATCCGTCGGCATGTTCAGCAACGGGCCCTACGTAGCGGGCTCCGCACTCGCGGAACAGCTTCACCCATGCATCGGCGTCGAAGCGTTCGGCCGTGAAGTACGGCGCGAAATTTTTGTATCCGAAACGATCAAGGGAGCCGTAGGTGGCAAGGTGATGATCATACTCAGGACGACCTGGGAGATACATCCAGTGGGGATACCACTCGTTCCCAAAGGCAGGTACGGAATACAGGCCCCAGTGGAAGTAGATACCGAACTTCGCGTCCCTGTACCAGTCGGGACACTTGTGCCGGCTCAACGAGTCCCAGTTTGCTTGGAAAGGGTCGCCGTGGAGAGCGATGGTCGTTGACCGGCCGATGCGTGCCAGCTTTACCGCTGCGCCCGCTGCGATGCCCTTGAGG
>DATNFD010000038.1:0-5130 GCA_035606555.1 Occallatibacter sp. | reverse complement strand
GGCTTGCGTTTCAGGAGGCGATGACCAAAGGTACAACCGTCATCGTGCAAAGCGCGGCACTGGTCAAGCAGGTCGTCTTTCCCGTTGAGATTCTTCCGGTCAAGGGCGTGCTGGCGTCCATGTTCACCGAGTTCGTATGCCTCACAGTACTGCTGATCTATGTGGTGTGGCGCGACGCTGTGAATTGGACGTGGCTCCTGCTGCCGTTCCTTCTGGCTTCGCAGGCTCTCGCCATGATCGGAACCTGCTACGTTCTCGCTTCAGTGGGCGTCTTCGTACGCGACGTGAAGGACATTGTCATGGTGTTGACGGTCGCCGGCTTTTATCTGATGCCGGCGCTGTACCCGCCCGGCATGGTACCGAAGGCGTTCGAAGGCTTCTTCTGGCTCAATCCGTTCTCGCACATGGTGTGGTGTTTCCAGGACGTGATCTATTTCGGAGATATCCGCCATCCGGGGGCATGGCTGGCGTTTCCAGTGCTTTCACTCTTAGTGTTCTACCTCGGATTTCGGGTATTCCGAAAGCTGCGTCCGATGTTCGGTAACGTCTTATGAGCGGCGTGCCAGCGGTCTCGGTCCGCAATCTTTCCAAGGTCTTCCGCGTGTACCGCCGACCCATCGATCTTGTAAAAGAGGTGCTTAGGGGCGCGCCTCACCACGCAGCGTTCCGCGCACTGGACGACGTGTCGTTCGACGTCGCTCCGGGCGAGGTGGTCGGGTTCATCGGACGAAACGGATCGGGCAAGAGCACCTTGCTGCGCATCATCACAGGCACGCTCGATCGAACCGCGGGCGAGGTCAGCGTCAATGGGCAAGTCTCGGCGATTCTCGAACTCGGTACCGGCTTCAATCCGGAGTTCAGCGGTCGCGAAAATATCTATTTCGGCGGACTGTGCCTTGGCATGACGCGCAAGCAGATCGATTCGAGGATCGATTCGATCATTGACTTCAGCGAGTTGCGCGATTTCATCGATCAGCCGTTCAAGACCTACTCGAGCGGGATGAAATGCCGGCTGACGTTTGCCGTGTCCATCAGCGTCAATCCCGAGATACTCATCATTGATGAGGCACTGTCAGTCGGCGACGCCAAGTTTCAGCGAAAATGCTTCAACAAGATCGAAGACTTTCGCCGCTGCGGCAAGACGATTTTATTCGTATCCCACGACCAAAACGTGCTTACCAGCTTCTGCAGCCGCGCCATGCTGCTGGAGAAAGGACGCATCATTGCGGATGATAAGCCCGCAACGGTGGTGAACCGCTATATGGAGGTTCTGTTTGGACCGCAGAGCTTCGAGCAGCCTACCCCGACTGCGACTATTTCAGCCGTCCCGGAAGCTCAGGAGCGACGCCCGTTTGGCGCTAGGGAAGGCGAGCATCGCTTCGGGAGCCGGGAAGCGGAGGTCTTCGATCTTGGGATTCTCGACGCTCAAGGCAGGCGGGTAGAGGTCCTGCAATCCGGAAAGGGCTACGTCGTCTTCTTCTACATCCGGTTTCACGAGGAGGTTCCCTCTCTCTCCACCGGGTGTCTGATCCGAAATGTCCGCGGCATCGACCTTTTCGGCATCACGAACACAACGCTTGGAGCACCGCTCGGGCTCCAGGAAAAGGGCAAGGTTCTGCTGGTCAAAGTCCCTTTGCAGATGTGGCTCGCCGCGGGTGACTACTTCCTTACGGTGGGCGCAGCGAGGTCCGATGGCATGCAATACGATCTGCGCAACGACGCCCTCCAGTTCACGGTCCTCGGGACGCCACAGTTGTTCACTACGTCCATAGTGAATCTGGATGCGCGCTTCTCCATAGAACAGGTCTCACAGCAAGCAGCAGAGGCGGGACAGCCTTCAGTTCCATAGGGCTTAGCTGCATTCGGTGTCCGAGCTACGGCTCCGAGCAACCTCGACCGTCATAGTAAAACCGAAGTGCAGCCAATTCACCAGACGGTCGAGGTAGGGTGTAACGCCGATATCCAGCAAGTCCACCGCCCGCATCAATTTGCTCGGCTTTCCCGCTAAGTAGGAGGAGAACTCCTTCCATTTAGCGGGCGATCGATTCTGAGCCAGAATGTCTTCCATCTGTTCTCCGGCGAGGCGCTTCGCGAAAAAATTAAGGACTCCTCGCGTCGACCCGGAAAAGACGTCATCCCCAAACGTCCACGACAGTGGAACAAGTCCGGCCTTCTGGGCCGCGATCGTGAATGTGCGCGGTGTGAACATGACCAGGTGCCGCGGAACATCGTCGTGACGCATGTACCGGCCCGGTATGCTTCGAAAGTTTGGAACCAGAATGAAGGCGCGCCCATCGCGCTTCAACAGTCTCTCGATCTGACGCAGTACCAGGATCGGATCTGGCACATGCTCAAGAACTGCCCAGAGAGTAATGGCATCGAACGATCCCGGCGCGTAAGGGGCATCGCTCAACGTGCCGTAATGAATTGGCAGCTTGAACAAGTTTGGCGGCTTCGTAGAAAACTCCACGCCCTGTACCCGCCAGCCGCGACGCCGCATTACCTCCAAGAATTCACCTTTTTGACACCCGACGTCCAGAAGGCTGCCGGGAGCAAGATGGGACACAAGTTTGAGGCGTGCATTCAACGTATCGCGCTTCTGCTCCAGAATCGTTTCCGCAGACGAATTTACATCGTAGAACTCGTCGGGATAGAACCTATGAATATTCAATTGATCCGGACGGGGATTGACGAAAACAAAGGCGCAGTGGTGGCAGCGCACCACTTTGAACAACTGATCGCTGACGCCGTGTATGTGATCCCGGCGTTCGAACAAGACTCGATGCTCGCTCCCACTGCAAAGCGGGCAAGCGACGAGCTCCAATCCGTCAGGCGTCGCCATTAGAGCTGTGGTGCGACCCAGGTCTCCCATCCGTCCCTACAAGGAGTGTCAAAGTAACCGAAGATAAAGTTCGCTTTTGCTCCCAGATTCATTGCCGAGGAGCATGGCTCGATTATCGCATCTTGATGCATAATTGCCGGGCTGTAGGGTTACCTCCTCGGCGAGCTGAAACGGGCTTCGACTTCGCTCGCAACTGCTTTGTTGATGCCGTGCACGCGTCCTGCAGTTAGCGCCCGCGGCTTATCCAGGATGATGCTCAAGCATGTGTGGCATAGCTGGTCTATTTGCAGTACCACGGACGTTGCTGGAGCCAGAAGACGCCGCACTGGCAGTCGCGAAGATGTCGCGAACGCTGGTGCATCGGGGACCTGATGCAGACGGGAGCTGGTCTGATCCGCAGGGCCGTTGCCACCTCGGTCATCGCCGTCTAAGCATCATTGACACCTCAGACGCTGGCCGCCAGCCGATGGCTGGCGCAGGTGGCCGTTGGATCGTGTCCTTCAACGGCGAGATCTACAACTTCCTCGAGTTGCGACCTCTTCTCGAGGCACGGGGCAGGAGCTTCCGAGGGCGTACCGATACGGAAGTATTGATCGAAGCCTTGGCCACCTGGGACGCCGGAGCGCTCGAGCGGCTGGATGGCCAATTTGCGTTTGCCGCATTCGATACCGCCACGGGCGAACTGCTTTTAGCGAGAGACCCGTTCGGGGAAAAGCCGCTCTACTACATTGAAATGGCGCAAGGCGGCTTGGCGTTCGCCTCGGAATTGCAAGCGCTCGAAACGCTCCCGTTCTTCAACGGCGAAGTGAGCCTTGATGCGGTGGGCGAATTGCTGATGTTCCAGTACATTGGCGCGCCCCGGTCAATCTACACCACGGTCAAAAAACTACCGCCCGGTCATTGGTTAAGGGCCCGGCCGGGCAAGCCGCCGGAAGTGCATCGTTATTTCACCTTCCTCCCCGGAAGCGGCGGCTTCCACAGCCGGCCGCTCGCCGATTTGGCGGACGAGGCCGAGGACATTCTTGTGCGCAGCCTCCGCCGTCGGATGATTTCTGACGTTCCACTGGGCGCGTTCTTGTCCGCGGGGGTGGACTCTTCGACTGTCTGTGCGCTGATCCGCAAGCGGTTACAGGTTCCGTTGAAGACGTTTTCCATCGGCTTTAACGACGCCGAAGAGAGCGAACACGAAGGCGCTCGATTGTTTGCAAGGCACTTGGCGACCGAGCACCATGACGAGATCCTGGATCCGGCGACGAGCGACTTTCTCTCGAATATCGGCGCGGTGCTAGACGAGCCAAATGCGGACAGCTCGTGTATGCCGACGTACTTGCTCTCGCGCTTCGCGCGGCAGCACGTCACCGTAGCCATCTCAGGTGACGGCGGAGACGAGCTCTTCTGCGGCTATGGACGCTACTTTTCTACGCTTCAAGAAGCTCACACCGCGAACAAACGATGGTCTCCGGGCTCAGCGTACTACTCAGGGCGCATATTGGTATCGAGTGAAAAGCACCTTAGACAACTACTCGGGTCCGTGCCTCAGGGGCTAATCGACCTTCTGACAAGGCTGCGGGACGAAATCGATCGCGGCGCATCCTCTCTTGAGTGCGCTCTGCGCCGAACCGACGTGGACAACTACATGCCGGGTGCAGTCCTCGCCAAGGTGGACCGCATGAGCATGAGGCATTCGCTGGAAGTCAGGACTCCATTTTTGAACGTGGAGCTCGCCCGGTTTACCGAACGCTTGCCGCTCAGCCTTCTGTACCGGGAAGGACAAGGCAAGGTTCTGCTAAAGGAAATTGGCGCAAGATATCTGCCTCGCGAATTGCTCGACGCGCCAAAGCGAGGGTTTGGCCTACCGATGTCCGGATGGGGTCGAGATGCGCTTCTGAAAGTGCTGGAAGACACGCTGAAGCCCGGTGAGAGCCGCATCACCCAAATGATCGGTATTGAAAGAGCGAGTGGCTTCATTTCGAGGCAGCGCTCGCCGCTCGGATATTCCTCCTACCAGACTTGGGCAGTGTGCACCCTCGAATCGTGGTTGCGCCACCATCCCGCCAAGCTGCCGGAGATAGAGACGCAAAAAGGGCTCGGACGGCAATTGCAGGCGGCTGCTCGGGTCAGCGACTACTACGTCCCTGAGAAGCCTATTACGCCGGCCGCCCAAGCCGTCTGGTACGCACGCCAGCTTGTCCTGCACTATCGGATCTATGGTATTCGGGCTACTTGTTCTTTGGTGCGGAAGAATCTTCCGAGAGTGCTCCGATGGGTTGGCCGCAAGTTGAGCGTAC
>DATNFD010000037.1:0-55822 GCA_035606555.1 Occallatibacter sp. | reverse complement strand
AACAGCCCTGTCAGCAACATCGGCAGGCTCGCCTTCAACGCCTCGCGTGCCTGTAGGTTCGCAGCCATTACAACCGGCGAAAGTAGCGCGAAGATGGTGGCAAATGCCGCCACCGCAAGAGACGCCACCTGCATCCATCTTGCAGCCCGGAACAGCTTCGGGTTGGGCAGCACTGTGAGCCTCTCTGGAACGCTGTCATCTCTCCGGTTCATGCGCGCGCCACTTTCTTGCTGCGCTTCTCGCGATACATCATCTCGTCTGCGCGCCGCACCAGCTCTTTCAGGCTCTCGTTTGAGGGATGATCCAGAGTCACCCATCCCACGCTCAGGCTCAACGGATACTTCTTCGGATGTTTCTGGTTGTGATCTTCCGTCATCGCCCTGAGCCGTGTTGCCGCCAGTTCTATACCCACCATGCTGAACTGGCCTGCTACGACAAACTCGTCTCCGCCGAATCGCCCCTTCACATCGGTCTCGCGGAAGCAGTTCATCACCAGCTCTCCCGTGTCCGCGAGATACGACGACCCCATATTGTGTCCCAGGTCGTCGTTGATCTTCTTGAGCCCATCCAGATCGATGAACAAAACAGAAAACGGTAACTCCGCCCGCTGTGCCAGGCGCAGCGTCTGTTCTCCAAGCAGGTAGAACCCGCGCATGTTGTAGAGGCCCGTCAGTTCGTCGCGAAGGGTCAAGTCGTGGATCTCTTTTTCCATCGAGTTGATCCGCCACACCAGAACCAGCAGCAGCACCATCGAGAGCCCCGCCGCCAGCGAGGTCAAGATCGCCGCGCCGTACTGCTCCGGTACAAGCTCCCTCAGCACAATCCGGGTGCGAGCTACTTCAACCAGAAACGGAATCACCAGCAGCACTGGCGCAAAGGCTCGCGCGATCCTGCTCCCAATGCCGGCCCCAACGAAGATCGACCAGACCCCGTTCTCCGTCTGCCGCATTGCAACAACCCAGGTCAGCATCACGAGGCAAACGAGCAGAAGCGGAGAGATCATGTTGTCTGCCGACAGGCGCACCAGGCCGAACGTGCCGAACAGATTCTCGCTCAGCAACACCAGCCCGGTCAGGCAAACCACCGGAACAAGAACGTCAGCAATCCGCCGCAGTAGTGCGTTCCGGCTGCTCACCAGCATCATCGCCAGACTCAGCAGTGCAAACGACGCGGGCGAGTGCACGGGCAGCCCACCCGTGTTTCCCGGCGCGCGATCGGCCACAAGCAGTGCGTCCACGGCAGGGAACTGACGAAAAATCGATTCCAGCAGAATCAACACAGCCAGTGCGCCAGCCTGAGCTGCGATGTACCGGCCGGCAATCGGCACGGAAAGGTGGCTGCCCGATTCCGACAGCGCCAGACTCAACGCGCAGAGCAGCACCACCAGCGCCATGGGGATGCTCATTCGGGTCAAAACTACGGGCAGAAAGGCAGCGAACTGCGGAAAAAGCCACGCCGTAAAGACGGTTACCGCAACCAGCGCCACCACTCCCAGGCAGGCCTGCTGCAATACCGAAAGCTTCGCGAGCAGAGCCGGGTCGGGCTCGCCGGGAGGCAGGGATGCAGTGCGCGTGTCCATGGCGTCGCAGTGGTGGAGCTTTGGCTGGCTCGATCTTACCCTAGAAGAACCTGTTACTTGGGTGTCGAAACGGGTACCGGGAAAACGGAAGTTTGCCTCGTGCTCCTTGCGCAACCCCTTGGCTTGTGGGCGCTTTCCCAAGAATCGCCGACCCGGCCGTCTCATCTCGTTGACCACGACCGCTGTTACACTCTCCATTGGCCCAAATCCATTCCCTGGAACGCCCCAGACTACGAATGACCCCAGCTCCGCTTTCCACCATCAACGACCTGTTTCTTCGCGTAGCCGCGGCCAAAAACCCGCGCGCGATCCTCTGGCAGGATGAATTCAACAACTGGCAGCCGCTCTCGTCCGACCAGATCTACCAGCGTGTCCACTCGATGGCGGAGGCCTTCCTGAGCTGGGGAGCCAAAAAAGGCGATCGAATCGCTCTCATCTCTGAAAATCGGTGGGAGTGGGTCGTCACTGACTTCGCTATCTTGTCAATGGGCGGCGTTAACGTCCCCATCTACCCGACCCTCACCGGCGACCAGATCGCCGTCCTGCTGGCGGACGCCGGCTGCCGAATCGCCATAGTCTCCACCCGCCAGCAATTCGAAAAGCTCAATGCCGTCCGCTCGAAGACCCAGCTCGACCACATCCTCATCATGGATGCGGCCGCTCCGACTCCCGACGGGGCAATAGCTTTCTCGAAGATCCTTGCCGGAGCCGATGACGCCGGCTCGTACCGCGATCCCGTATTCGACGCACTCGTACGCTCAATCGCGCCTGGCGATCTCGCCACCCTCATCTACACATCGGGTACCACCGGCGAGCCCAAGGGCGTCATGCTCACGCATGGCAATATCGCCTCCAACCAGAACCTTGCTGTGCACGGCTACTCGTTCAACGAAACCGACGCCTGCATATCGTTTCTACCGCTCTCTCACATTACCGCCCGCGCACTCGATTACGTGATGTACGGCCATGGAGCCCAGGTCATCTACTGCTCCAACTTCGAGAAGCTCCCGCAGGCCATGAAAGAGGTTCGCCCCACAGTCTTCGTCGGAGTTCCTCGCGTCTACGAGAAGATCCGCCAGGCAATTGAGCAGAAGGCGTCGCTCTCTCCTGTCAAAAAGCGACTTCTCGGCTGGGCGCTCAGCGTCGGATCGCGTCACAGCGATACCGTCTACGACGGTCATCAGCCCGCGTCTTTCGTCTGGAAACTTGCCGACAAGCTCATCTTCAGCAAAGTCCGTGAAGCCTTCGGCGGACGCGTGCGTGTCTGGGTCTCCGGCGGCGCTCCCCTCGGGATCGACACCGCAAAGTGGTTCGCTTCCGCGGGCATCGCTGTCTGGGAGGGCTACGGCCTCACCGAAACATCTCCCGTGATCGCTCTCAACAATCCTGAAGTCCACCGCATGGGCGCCGTTGGCAAGTCGCTTTCCAACGTGGAACTCAGGCTTGCCGACGATGGTGAACTTCTCGTTCGCGGTCCGTCCATCTTCGTTGGATATTGGAACAAGCCAGATGCGAACGCGGAGTGCTTCAACGCTGATGGCTGGTTCTCGACCGGCGACATCGCTCGCTTCGACCAGGACGGCTTCCTCTACATCACCGATCGCAAGAAGGAACTCCTCAAAACCTCCGGAGGCAAGCTTGTCGCTCCACAGCCCATCGAAAACAAGCTCAAAAACTCCGTAATGGTCGCCCAGGTTGCGCTGGTCGGCGACAAGCACAAGTTCATCTCCGCGCTCATTGCGCCGAACTTTGCCGCTCTCGATGGCTGGGCCAGGCATGCAGGACTGGAGTCCCTCGATCGCCGGGCGATGGTCAGTGATAGCCGCGTCGTGGCTCTCTTCGCGGAGGTCGTTCGCGAAGCCAATTCCGGTCTCGCCAACTTCGAAACCATCAAGAGATTCCGGCTCGTGCCCGACGAGTGGACGCAGGACTCCGGCGAGCTCACTCCATCGATGAAGCTGAAACGCCGCGTGATCAATGCGAAATATGCGGCGGAGATCGACGAGCTCTACGCTGACGAAGCAACCGCACGCGCCGAATAGTCGCCTCACCTTCTCCAGCGGTGCGCCGAAACACCGGCCTCTTGCTCCACATCGTTTGCAGCCCTTTGAAAAATGGCGCCCCCCAGGCTCCCACTGCCAGGATGCTGCCAAACAGGATCACTGCATCGATGCTGATGCGTCCCTCACGAGACCAGTAATCATTCGGGTCAAGGTTTAGCCACAGGGAAAACTCATCCAACGTCAACGCCGCGCCGGCGCCATAACTCACTGCCATCAGCCTGCTCAGAAAGATCGACAGCGGTGAGTGACTGCGGCCCAGGTCCAGCAGCCACCCGTAACCCACCAGCAGCAAAATCAGAATTCCCCACACCAGGTGATGAATGTGATGCCCACGCACCACTACCCATTCGAAAGGGCCATGGTTGTGAATCACCAGGCTCACAATCAGACGAACGCCACCAAACGTGAACAGAAACGATACCGACGCAATGAACATACGTCGCCGCGGTCGATCCGGAATCGTAGACCGCACAACGAATCCGAGTCGCGTCAACTGCAGCAGGACCAGTAGCAAAATGACCACAAGGCTCGCAAACGCGAGCAGTATCAAAGCTCCAGTCCCTGGCATTGGCATACCCTCCTATTGAATCACGACCTAACTCGATGGCGCCCTGGTGCCTGCCTGAGCGAAGTCGAAGGGTGTCGATTTGTAGACATGGGAAGGGAATCGGTCGATGGGCATCGCGTGAGCTTTGTCACGATTCCCCTTTACAGGCCCCGCATATACTGTTTATGGCGTCGACAGCGTCGCATAGCGGGCTCCCTATACACCATTTCGTATGTAGGGTGCTTCACCGGTGCACGCGCGACCAGCTACTCAAGGGTACTTCCGGCGCGCCAGCGGCGCTGCCCCATTTCGATCAGGAGAAATACACGATGCGAGTTGCACTATTGACCGGCGGCGGAGACTGCCCCGGCTTGAATGCTGTCATCTATGCGGCAGTGCGCAAAGGAATCCAGACCTACGGCGACGAATTCATCGGCTTCCTCAACGGCTGGCGCGGCGTCCTCGACAATCAGTTCATCCCGCTCACCCTCGAAGCCATCGACGGCATTCAGCTCAAAGGAGGCACCATCCTCCACTCTTCGCGCACCAATGTGAAGAAGATCCCCGGCGGTATCGAGAAGGTCCAGGAAGTCCTCAAGACCAACAAGATCGACGCGCTCATCGCGCTGGGCGGCGACGACACCCAGTCCGTCACCCTCTATCTCGCTGAAAACGGCATCAATGCCGTCGGCGTCCCCAAGACCATCGATAACGACATCAGCGGCACAGACCAGACCTTCGGCTTTGATACAGCCGTCATGATCGCCACCGAAGCCGTTGATCGTCTCCACACCACCGCCGACTCTCACAATCGCGTGATCGTTTGCGAAGTGATGGGCCGCGACGCCGGCTGGATCGCCTACGCCTCCGGTATCGCCGGTGGAGCCCACGTCGTCCTCGTTCCCGAGCAGGAAATTGACATCGACCACGTCTGCGCTCTGCTGAAGTACAACTACGACCACGGCAAGCACTACGGCATCGTCGTTGTAGCGGAAGGCTGTCATCTTCCCGAAGTCGGACAGGTAGTTGGGTCCAAGGAAGTAGACTCCTTCGGCCACGCCCGTCTTTCCGGCATCGGCGAAGCCCTCGCCAGCCTGATCGAGAAAAAGACCGGCTTCGAAACCCGCTCCGTCAACCTCGGCCACACCCAGCGCGGCGGCGTACCCACCGCTTACGATCGCCTCCTCGGCCAGCGCTACGGCCTCCATGCCATCGACATGGTCCACGAAAAGAAGTGGGGCCGCATTGCCGTCCTTCAGGGCCTCGATGTCACCGACATCACCATCAAGGAAGCCATCGCCCAGAACCGCCGACTCGACCAGCGCTTCTTCAACGTAATCAAAGACCTCGAAGCAAAAGTTTAAGGAAACACTTATCTACTACGTCGGGCGCCCACCCAAGCCGCGCCGCCTTTGCAGCTTGGGTGGGAAACGACAAAGATCGTCCCGCATTCAGGCCTTCAGCTGACTCGGCGAACGAATCGCGCAGGCGTCGCTAACCTCGCTAGCTCCCGTCTTATTCCCAATGCTCTACCGTCTCTTCGAGCCCGCCGACTTCCACGACCTCTACGCCATCGAAGAAGTTTGCTTCCAGCATCCCCAGCGCTTCACGCAACGCTACATGCGCCAGCTCATCGCCTCACCAAATTCCGCAACATGGATCGCCGAAATAGACGCGAAGCTGACAGGCTTCGCCATTCTCGAATGGGCCCAGCAGATCAGCGGCGTTGTCGCGTACATAGCCACGATCGAAGTTCTCCCTGAATTCCGCAGCGAGGGAGTCGGAGCCGAACTCCTCCGCCGTCTCCAAGGCTCAGCCAACGCCGAACGCGCTATATCTATTTGGCTTCACGTCGACATAGAAAACGCCTCCGCTATCCGCCTCTACGAGCGCCTCGGCTATCAGAGCAGCGGTCGCGCCGAGCACTTCTATGCTCGCAATCGACCCGCCGCCATCTATGTAAAACATCTCATATGAGCCAAATATATTGACCAGTTCCTCGCGCGCTACAGCGTTCCCGCATTCCGCTGAAACGCACATCATCCCGCCCTAAAATGGAAGTGAATCTCCCCTAAGAAAGCAAGCCCGAATGATGCCGGCCACCATGACGACGCATGCACCGGTGGGCCCGCCGATCGGGGCTCTCGAGCCGCCAAGGGTAGAGATGAGGAAGGCGGCGATGGCGGCGGCGTAGAGGCCTGCCCGTGGAGTGAATCCCGAGGCGATGCCAAAAAGCCATTGCCAGAGGCAGGGCGACGAGGCCAACAGCGATGCCTACCAGCAGATCGGGAAAGAACATCTGTGCGTTGTATAGGCGCAGGGACACGATCAGCTCAGGCAGGTTCGGATCACTGAGAGACATGCGAGCACGCGCCCTGGTTCTTCGCTCGCACTCTAATCAGAGACTCTGTGTCTCTGCCTTTCCACTGCGCCGTCTGTGTGAGTACGGAACAGTTACCAAAGATACGATTGCAAATGTGACAATCACAGAGCTACTCTCTCACCCACCTCGTACGCCCTGAGGAAGTTCGCTTACCCCAAAGCTCGCGTCGAACGCAGCGCGAATTCCATAAACTCTCGAAAACCGTTTGTACTCTGAATGAGAGTTGGCCATGGGCAAATACCAGAGAAAGACCGTCACCAGCACCGCGCTATGGCGCGCTGGACTCAGTTCTGAAAATCGGAAGCGGCTAAATCATCCGCTCGACCCGCGTCCCTCCAACCTGACTTCCACTCGCGCCAACGGAGGTCAACGATGAAATGGGGAATTGAACGATCCAGCATTGTGACGCAAATGGCGCACATCCCCAGATGTGGACCATTCGTTGATCGTCAGTATGACCGCTACTTGCGATTGAAATTCCGCACGAACTGGCGTCTCCTTCGAAATCCGGCAAGCCATCGCGATTTCTCCAGATCAGATCATCCTCTGAACGCGAAGCAGCAGCAGATTCTGACTGAGCTGAATGAAAATGGTGTCGCTACTTGCCATATCGATGAGCTCTTCGCAACTTCCGGACCCTGGTCACGACTCTCTGAACAGCTGAGAGCATTCTGCGAAAGCGATGACACCCGATCCAAGCTACAACAACAGCTGACTGCGTTCGAATCCGCGAAGGACCCAAATGCCGTAGCACACTACATCCTGACCTATTACCCGCAAGAACAGAAGCCGCTTATACAGGCGCGCAGCCCTCTATTTGATCTTGCTATTAGTTCCGAAGTGCTTGATGTGGTGGATTCCTATTTGGGAATGTGGTCGAGGCTCATCTACTTCGACATGTGGCATACCGTGCCTCTCAAGACGGACACGCGCATCCTGTCACAGCGCTGGCATCGAGATCCCGAAGATCGCAAGAAAATACGCATCTTCCTCTATTACAACGAAGTGGACGAAGATGCAGGACCGATGGAATATTTTGCCGGCAGTCAATTAGGTGGCCCCTATCAAGACCTCTATCCATGGCAGGATCCGCTTCAAACGCCATATCCGCCCGAGGGAGCCATTGATCAAGTGATTTCGCCCGCCAGGCATATCATGCTGAAAGGAAAACCAGGAACTCTCATCTTCTGCGACACCGCTGGCTTGCATCGAGGAGGGGTCGCGAAAACGAAACCCCGGATTATAGCGACTGCGGCCTACGTAACCCCTGCATCTTTGCACGGCAGGCGCTATCGCATCACTGATGAGCTCAGAGCTTCCTTGAACACTCGCCAGGCTCGGTTTGCAGTGGCTTAGCCTGGGCTTTGCGGACCGATCAACCACCATGGCGCAAACCTGATGAGCTTTGCGCGCGGATTCAACCAGTTCACTCCGCGCGCAGGGTGCTCATCGGGTCCGCCAGCGCAGCGCGCCGTGCCGGAGCATACGATGCAAGCAGCGACACGATTAGAACCAGCAGCGTCACGCTGATCAGGATGATTGGATCCGCGGGATGCACGCCGTAAAGCAGTGATTGCAGAACACGTCCGAGGCTCATCGCCAGCGTCACTCCCACGACGATCCCCGGAACCGCCAGCCGAACGCTCTGCGTCAGCACCATCCGCAGCAGGTCACCGGGCTGCGCTCCCAAGGCTACGCGCAGCCCGAACTCCGGCGTACGCTGTGCCACGGTATAAGCGATCACCCCATACGCGCCGATGCCGGCAAGCAGAATCGCCAGTCCCGCAAACAAGCCGACGAGAACAAAGGTGAATCGGGGAGTGGAGATGGAGGCATCGGCAACCTGGTTCATCTGCTTTACATCAGCCACAGCAAGTTCCGGGTCAAGACTGTGAACGGCGTTGCGCAAACCATCTGCAACCTGCCGCGGGTCCGATTTTGTCCGAACTGCAATTGACATATCGGGTTCCGAAGCCTGGTACTCCGACCACCAGAAAGACGGTTCCGCACCGGGGCTGTTCGGCTGATCCTTTACATCTCCAACCACGCCCACAACCCGCATCCAGTCATCGTCCTTCTTCGGATTGTCATCGAACGTGATGCGCTTGCCGATCGCATCTTCGCCCGGCCAGTACTTCGCGGCCATGGCATGGTTGATGATGATGACCTGTGGTGCGCCCTTCTTATCGCCCTCCGTGAAGAAACGGCCCTGGAGCAGCGGAATGCCCATCGCGCTGAAGTACCCGGCCGTGGCCATGTGATAGCGCGCGTGGGTCTGCTGGTTTGCTTCAGACTTCTTGCCTTCGATATTGAAGCCGCCTGCGTTCTCGTCATAGCCCGTCCACGGCAGATCGCTTCCCGCGCCTGCGCTCTCAACTCCAGGAAGCGCATTCATCTTCGCGGCCAGTCGATCGAAGAACTGCGCAGTCAGTTCGCCGCTGTTATAGCGATTGTGGGGCAGGGAAATACTTGCCGTGAGAACATGGTCCTCCTGGAAGCCTGGATCTAAACGAATCAGATTCAACAGCGTCCGCAGCATTAGCCCCGCACCGATCAGCAGAACGCATGCGAGTCCTACCTCGGCAACAACGAGCGCGCTGCGCAGCCGATTCTGATATCGGCTCGTGGTCGTCGTTCGCGTGTTGTGCTTCAGTCCCTGTTTAGGATCGGTACGCGAGGCCTGCATCGCCGGCGCCAGCCCGAAGAGGATTCCCGTGAGCACGCTGACCAGAAGCGTGAATACCAGCACAGGTCCGCTGACATGAATGTCGTGCGCTCGCGGAAAATCAGCAGGAAGCAGAGCCACCAGTGCGCGAACACCGCCGAAGGCCAGTCCGAGTCCGAGCGCTCCGCCTGTCACGGAAATGATGAGGCTCTCCGTCAGCAACTGGCGGACAACACGCAGCCGAGGAGCGCCCATCGCCAGCCGCACGGCAATCTCCTGCTGTCGCGCCGACGCACGAGCGAGGAGCAGATTCGCGGCATTCACGCAGGCGATCAGGAGCACAATTCCCACCGCCCCCAGCAGCACCAGCAGCATCTGCCGCGTCGCGCCCACAACCTCTGAATAGAGCGGGATCACCAGTACGTTCCAGCCGCTGTCGCCATTCGGATGCTCATGTGCCATCTGCCCCATCACTGCATTCACCTCGGCCTTCGCCTGTTCGACGCTCACGCCTGGCTTAAGCCGTGCGATGCCTTCAATGAAATGCGATCCGCGCTGGTTTGAATTGCCGCCAAAGGAAAACGGCCACCATACATCAACACTCTCGCCATAAGCGAGCGAGTGATACACGTTCCCCGGATGCTCTGTGCCGCGCGGCATCACGCCAATCACCGTGAACGGCTGCATGTTCAGCGTGACCTTGCGGCCGATGACGTTCGGATCGGCGCCGAAACGCGTACGCCACAGGCGATCGCTGATCACGGCTTGAAGTCCGTTGCCCGGGACCTCCGCCTGAAAGTCAAACTCCCGCCCGATCTGCGGATGTATGCCGAGTACGCGAAAATAGCCTGAAGTGATTCCAAAGCCATTGAGCCGAATCGGTTCGCCTTCGCCCGAGAGTTGCACATCGCCCCGTGTAAACGCCGCCATTGACTCGAATGAATGGTTGCGTGCCCGGAAATCCAGAAAATCCCACGGGTTCAACGGAAACTTCGGATACTCATTATTCGACAAAAATATGCGAACCAGCCGTTCCGGTTGCGCATAAGGCAGCCGCTTGAGCAGCACGCCATTGATCACGCTGAAAATCGCGCTGTTAGCTCCAATGCTGAGCGCAAGGGTAAGAACCATCACCAGTGTGAATGTCGGATTGGCAACCAATTGTCGGAAGGCATACCTCGCATCATCGAGAGTGAGTTCGATGAAACTGGTTCCGCGCGCTTCGCGACAATCCTCTTTCACTTGCTCATGCCCTCCAAACGCCAGCCGCGCCCGCCGCTTCGCTTCTTCCTCCGACATGCCGGACCTCCTGTACTTCTCAACCTGCTTATCGAAATGAAACCGGAGTTCTTCGTCGAGCTCATCCTCGACTTGCTTGTGGTGAAGCAACGCGTGGCTCCGGTAGCGCAGATCGTCCAGCACGCATCACGCCCCTTCCAGAACCTGCTCGACGGCTACTGTGAGCTTGCGCCAGGCCTCCGTCTCAAGCTCCAGTTGATTTCTCCCGCGCTGTGTCAGTTCGTAGTACTTAGCGCGGCGATTGTTATCTGAGGTACCCCACCGTGACTTAATCCATCCGCGCCGCTCCAGCCGATGCAGTGCAGGATAAAGGGAGCCCTGCTGAATGCTCAGAACTTCGCTTGAAACCTGCTGTACACGTTCCGATATCGCCCATCCATGCTGAGCTCCCGGCAGCAGCGTGCGCAGGATCAGAAGATCCAGCGTCCCTTGCGGCAATTCGATTTTCTCGGTCAACCCGTTCCCCTTCCACTTCGACAGGAGAATAGCTCAAGGTCTTGTAGAAGTGCAAGGGGAGATATAGTTTTTAATTTGATATCCAATCCGAAAAATCCAGGCAGGTCTCGTGCCGTCAAGCACACTTTACGGACGGCCCCGGTAGGTCCAACCAATCACAGAAAAATCTCTTTGCAGATTTTGCAGGTAATTTCATGCGAACGTGGGAAGATGGATACAGCCGAGTAGAATTTCCGATCCCCAGATTGTTGGATCTACTCTCGAAAGTCTGGTTATTTTTGCCACCCCATCCAGCATCCTTGTCATCAAAGGGACAGGAGGTCCAAATTGCGCGACTTCACTTACGGCTTCTGGGAAACTGTTGACCTCTCACTCCTGTACATCGGGAAGGGAACGGCTCGATTGCTTACCAGGCATTCTGCCACCGCAGAAGATGTCGCCTACGCGACTCTCGGAGGCTCCTTGATCTGTGCATTCTTCGGTGCCGTCATTGGCTTCGCTCTCTCTGATTTATCGCGCAGCATGGCCGTGATCGAAGGAGCATCGATCGGCCTCCTGCTTGGGGCATGTATTGGCGTATTCTTCGGCTCATTCGTTGATGCTGTGGATGAATATATCCGCGGTGTGCTCAAATCACTGGGGCTGAGATAATTCCTGCAACTCCCGTTAACTCCCGCACTATCTCAAATTTAGGAACAAGTAACCTATAATCATATAGATAGATCGATACCTTAAATCAAAACCACTGAAAATAGGGTGGTTCCTTCCAGAGACGGGGGGGACACCCCCTGATCCTCGAGCAGCGGATCTCGTGTAAGCCGGTGCGCCAGCAAGGCCAACCGGGAGGGGTGAGCAGCTTTTTTTGGAGAGGCGCCTTCAAGTTTCGAGGGAAAGTAGCTATTGAAGGCACTTCTCAGACCGGCACCGCCGTGTATTCTTTTCGAGCCGAGCTTTGTGCTCGCTGGCCCCAAATGCCCTTCATTCGACTCCGTTTCATCTCAATCCTGCCTTTCGTTCTCGTGTCCGTCGTTTCGCTCCGCTGTTCTGCTCAGACAGACACAGGTTGGCCTGCTTACAACGGCGGACTCGACAACGATCACTACTCGCATCTCACTCAGATCACCCGCGACAACGTGCATCAGCTCAAGCAAGCGTGGGTTTATGACACAGGCGAGCAGGGAAGCATTCAGACCAACCCTCTCATCGTCGGCCGCACAATGTTCGGCTATACGCCGAAAGACGAAGTTATCGCCCTCGATGCTGCTACCGGAAAACTGAAGTGGAAGTTCGATTCCGGTATCGTTGCTGGCCAGCCCGCTCGCGGCGTCGTCTACTGGAACTACGGTCAGCACGGTCGCATTTACGCAGGCGTGATGAACTTCCTCTACTGCCTCGATGCCGAAACCGGAAACCTGATCAACAGCTTCGGCGAGAGCGGCCACGTTGATTTGCGCAAAGGCCTCGGAATTCCCGGCGCTAAGAGCGACTTCAGCGCACTCTCCATCGCCCTCACAACGCCCGGAGTGATTTACAAGGACCTCATCATCGTCGGCGGCCGCAATCCTGAAGCCAAGCCTTCGCCCCCCGGTTACATTCAGGCATTCGATCTTCGCACTGGACAGCTTCGCTGGACCTTTCACACGATTCCGTTGCCTGGCGAGCCCGGATACGAAACCTGGCCAAAGGACGCATACAAGGATGCAGGTGCAGCCAACAACTGGTCTGGTATGGCTCTCGACACGGAGCATGGCATCGTCTACGTTCCGACCGGCTCAGCGGTGATGGACTTCTACGGAGGCGATCGCGTCGGTAACGATCTCTATGCGAACACGCTACTCGCCCTCGATGCGAGCAGCGGTAAACGTATCTGGCATTTCCAGGGAGTGCACCACGACATCTGGGACCGCGATTTCCCGTCGGCACCCGCTCTCTTCACCGTGGAACGCAATGGCAAGCGGACTGACGCCCTTGCGCAGACCACCAAGCAAGGCTATCTCTACCTCTTCGATCGCCTCACCGGTGAACCGCTCTTTCCCATTCACGAGCACCCATACCCGAAAAGCGATGTTCCTGGAGAAGTCACCGCACCAACCCAACCCAGACCTGACGCTCCCGAACCCTATGCGCGCCAGGAACTGAATGAGAACATGCTCACAACCCGCACGCCCGAAGCGCATGATTGGGCTCTCAAAACGCTGCGCACCTTCCGCAATGGTGGACAGTTCTATCCATTCGCAGTCGGGCAGCAGACCGTGATCTTTCCCGGCTTCGATGGCGGTGCAGAATGGGGCGGTCCTGCAATCGACCCGGAACACCATGTCATATACATCAATGAGACCGAAATGGCATGGACCGGAGCAATCGCGCCCAGCAATGCTCACAGTCCCGGCGAAGCCACATACCAGAGCCAATGCGCGATGTGCCACGGGATTGATCGTGCCGGCTCTCCGCCTGCGTTCCCAAGTCTCGTGAATGTGACAAACCGTCTCCCAAACGACAAGATCGTCTCGACGATCCAGCACGGCACTGGACGCATGCCATCGTTCCCCAACATTCAGGGCGATCATCTCGACTCGTTGCTCACCTACCTTCGCACCGCCGGCGCTGCTGCACCGCCTCGCGAACTCCAGGCGGCGCCTGTGCCGCAGCACCCGCAGTCGCCCGCGGTTGATCCTGCTGGCGCAAAGGTCTATGCCGAGCAATGCGCCGCCTGTCACGGAGAAAAGCTGGAAGGCGTTCAACCCGCTCCTGCTCTTGTAGGCATCGGGGCGCGCATGAATGCAGCGCAAGTCAGCGAAGTGATCCAGAAAGGCAAGGGCGATATGCCGCCTGCAGACGCCAAGGGTGCAGAACTCGATGCGCTGCTGCGATTCCTCGAGGTTGGCACGACGGTCAAGAAGCAGGAAGCAAACCCTGACGAGTTCTCAAACACGTACATCTTCAGCGGCTATCGCAAGTTTCTCGATCCCGACGGCTATCCCGCAATATCGCTGCCTTGGGGAACACTCAATGCCATCGACCTAACGACAGGCAAATATCTCTGGAAGGTTCCGCTTGGGGAATACCCAGCCCTCGCGAAACAGGGAATGACCAACACTGGCAGCGAGAACTACGGTGGACCGGTTGTCACAGCCAGTGGAGTGCTTTTCATCGGCTCTACCGTCTACGATCACAAACTGCGCGCTTTCGACACTTCGAGTGGAAAGATTCTTTGGGAGGCTGAGCTTCCATTCGCGGGAGTTGCCACGCCCTCAACCTACTCCGTGGATGGCCGCCAATACGTTGTCATCGCAGCAAGCAACGCCCGAACTCCGAACGATCCACAAGGCGGTATGTATGTTTCATTCGCATTGCCCAACATATCCGCAAAGAACCCCTGATTTTCAAGCTGACCACCCAAATACACGGTGCTAGACTCTCAAACACTCGCATGATTCTGAAACAGTACTATCTCGGCTGCCTCGCTCACGCCAGCTATCTCCTAGGCGATGAAGAGAGCGGCACTGCTGTCGTTGTCGATCCGCAACGCGACATTCATCAGTACATCGTCGATGCGGAAAAGTTCGGCTTGAAGATCCGCCATGTATTTCTCACGCACTTCCACGCGGATTTCCTCGCCGGCCACCTCGAGTTGCGGAATGCCTGCGGCGCAGCGATCCACCTCGGCTCACGCGCCGAAGCCGAATATGCTTTTCTCCCCATGGAGGATGGCGACGTCCTCGAATTTCCGGGAATGCGCCTGCAGGTCCTTCACACACCCGGCCACACTTACGAATCAATTTCGATCCTGGTATTCGATCTGGCGAAGACCAAGACCGATCCATATGCAGTTCTCACCGGTGACACGCTTTTCATCGGTGATGTCGGTCGTCCCGACCTTCGCGCCTCGCTGGGATGGACTGCGAACGAGCTTGGTGGTTATCTCTTCGACTCGCTCCACACAAAGTTGTTGCCGTTACCCGATGAAGTTCTGGTGTATCCCGCCCATGGAGCTGGCTCGCTGTGCGGCAAGAAACTCTCGTCTGATACCATCTCGACGCTCGGAGACCAGAGGCGTTTCAACTACGCACTGAAGCCGATGACCAAGGATGAATTTATTCGGCTCGTGACCGCTGACCAACCCGATGCACCACCCTATTTCACATACGACGCCGTTCTCAACACGCGAGAGCGTCCCACGTTGGACAAACGGCTTGAGGAAGTGCTCAAGCCCGTTGAGCTCGAAGAAGTCCTCTGTCTCGGCGATCGCGGCGCACAGCTCCTCGACATTCGCGAACCCGCCGAATACGCTAAAGGCCATCTCGCCGGCAGCCTGAACATCGGTCTCGGAGGGCAGTTCGCCACATGGGCCGGAACGGTGCTCGATCGATCGAAACCGATCGTGATCATATCCGAACCGGGCCGTGAATACGAGGCTGCAACGCGTCTTGGCCGAATCGGCTTCGATCACATCCTGGGCTATCTGAACGGCGGCATGGCTGCTCTCGCCGATCGCCTGGATCTCGTATGGCCTACTGAACGAACAGGAGTCCTGATCGCCGCTGAGGAGTTGGAGTCCGCAGCTCCGCCATTCCTCCTCGATGTACGCTCGCCCTTGGAATGGGAAGGGAAGCATATCCACAGCAGCCTCAATATCCCGCTGAATCATCTTCAGGAACGCATCGCGGAGGTTCCGTGCGATCGTCGTATCGCCGTGCACTGCGCCGGAGGGTACCGCTCATCAATCGCGGTCAGCATCCTGCACCAGCACGGAATCACCAATTTGATCGAAGTTGCAGGTGGTTTGGCAGCCTGGGAAGCAGCGGGCCTGCCTGTTGTTTCCGAAGCCCATCGGAATGCCTGAGGGCTCACGACTGAAAAGTTATCGCTTTTCCTTCGCCTTTTCACAGCGTAATCGGCTATGCTGTCCATCGCAACACGGAGGTTGCACGATGGATATTCAAAAAGAACTCATTGCTGAATACGAGCGCGAAACAGCGAATACCCGCAAATTGCTCGAGTCTATTCCTGAAGAAGCCGATTTCAACTGGCAGCCCCATTCCAAATCGATGAAGCTGGGCAAACTAGCCGGTCATGTTTCCGACACCAATGGAGACTGGGCACTCCACACCATCACCCGCGACCGGCTCGACTGGAATCCCGAAATGAACTCCGCTGATCCCTCCAACAGAAAGGACCTTCTCAGTCGTTTCGAGAAGCAGGTCGCCGAAGTGAAGCCAGCTCTCGCCGCCATGACCCCAACGAAATGGGATTCCAACTGGAAATTCGTCGCAGGCGAACAGACCTGGATCGACGACAACAAGTACAACGTCTGGCGGACATGGGTTATGAATCACCTCGTCCATCACCGTGCCCAGCTTGGCGTATACCTTCGGCTGCTCGATCAGAAAATTCCAGGAACCTACGGCCCCTCGGCAGACGAGATGTGAGGCGACCCTCAGGGAGAGGGGAACCAGAAGCCAGGCAGCAGCCCAGGAGAACGTCGGTCCGGCTTCTGGTCCTCTCTATAGGCGTCGCAATAAATCGAGTCGTCTATCCTGAGTTCATGCCATTTGCGTTTCCAAAGCTGTATCCGATCCTTGACTCAACCATTATTCCGCCGACAGGACGAAACGAGTTTTTGCAGAAGCTCGGAGCCTCCCTCACGGATGCCGGAGTGATCCTGCTGGAGTATCGAAACAAGACGGGTTCGGATTCCGAAATCCGTGTCGACGCGGCCGCTCTTCGGAAATCGATGCCAGCCGAAAAGGTGAAGCTAATTCTAGATGACAGGTCAGATCTGGTTGAACAAGTGCAGTTTGACGGAGTGCACGTTGACGCAGGGGATCTCTCATCCTCGCAGGCTCGCCGACTCCTCGGTCCCGATCGCATCGTCGGCACCTTCGGTGGAAGTAAAGAACTTTTGCCCGGCATCTTGGACGCACCAGCGGACTATCTGGCAATTGGTCCCGTATTCGAGACTCGGACCAAGCTGACCGGGAAGAAGCCGATCGGCATCGACGGAGTTCGACATCTTCGTGAGCAGGCTGGCCCTCATGTAATTCTGAGCGCAGCAGCAGGTATTACGCTCGCAACAGCTCAGTCTGTTCTCGATGCCGGAGCCACGATGATCGCTGTTGCGGAGGCGATTTTCCGCACGGCCAATCCGGCATGGGAGTTCGCGCGCTGGATTAGAGAACTGGGTTGACCTTTGAAAATTTGGCAAGACAATGACGTTCGATTCAGATAAAACAAGCGCAATGCCAACTCCCAAACTTGCTGTCGCGGAAAATCAGGTTCCGCCCGCTCACCAGGCTCCAGCCATGGTGCAGACGCTCGGCCTCTTCAGTTCGACAGCTCTTGTCGCCGGTTCCATGATCGGATCCGGCATTTTCCTGGTCAACGCCGATATTGCGCGCACCGCGGGCTCGCCGGCCCTCGTCGTTGGCGCATGGATTGTGACCGCCGTGCTCACGTTGATCGGCGCCCTCAGCTACGGCGAACTCGCCGCCATGATGCCGAGGGCAGGCGGACAGTACGTATACCTTCGCGAATCGCTAGGCCCGCTGTGGGGCTTCCTCTATGGCTGGACCCTCTTCATGGTGATCCAGACCGGAACCATTGCCGCCGTTTGCGTCGCCTTCGGCAAGTTCCTTGGTGTTTTTATTCCTGCAATCTCAACAACACATTGGCTCTGGCACATCGCTCACGTACCTGCCATCAAGATCGGCCCCATGGTGCTCGGCAACATGGAAATCGGCGTGAATACCGCCAACTTAACCGGCATCGTCATCGTCTTCTTCCTGGCAATACTGAATATGTTCGGGATCAAGTTGGGCGCCCTGATCCAGAACATCTTCACCTCTGCCAAGGCTCTCTCACTCGCAGCTCTCGTCCTCCTCACTCTCACAATCGGCCGCAACGCTACAGCCATTGCAGCCAACTTCGGCTCTGGCTGGCATGCATTCTGGAACAATGCCGGATGGAACGCTATGCATCCCGTACAGGTCGGCATCGGCGGCCCTATAGTCCTCGTCAATCTGGTTGTGGTCCTCGCCGTCGTTCAGGTCGGATCGCTCTTTTCCTCCGATGCGTGGAACAACATCACCTTCACTGCGGGTGAAGTGAAGAATCCGCGTCGCAATATCCCTCTCTCGCTGATTCTCGGCACAGGTTTCGTCTCCACCGTCTACATCCTCGCCACTCTGGGCTACCTGATGGTGCTGCCCATCCATGGCGACCCTCACGGAGCAACAGCGCTGGCTCGAGGGATTCAGTACGCCTCAGAAGATCGCGTCGCCACCGCCGCGCTCGGAGTCATCTTTCCCGCAGGCGGCGCTTACATTATGGCGGCCGCCATTATGATTTCGACCTTCGGGTGTGCAAATGGCCTTTCGCTGGCGGGCGCGCGCGTCTACTACGCCATGAGCCAGGACGGACTATTTTTCAAGTCCGTCGGCAAGCTAAATGAGAAATACAAGACACCTGCCATCGGCCTCTTCGTTCAGGCTTGCTGGACAGCCTTCCTCTGCATTTCGGGATCCTACAGCCAGCTTCTGGACTACATCATCTTCGCCGCGCTGATCTTCTACATGCTGACGATCGGCGGCCTCTTCGTTCTTCGTGTGAAACGTCCAGACGCGCCGCGCCCCTACAAGGCGCTCGGATATCCCGTATTGCCCGCGCTCTACATTGTGCTGGCGTCGTGGATTTGTATCATCCTGTTGCGATACAAGCCTCAATACACCTGGCCGGGGCTCGCCATCGTTGTTCTTGGGATACCGGTATACCTGTTCTGGTCCCGGCGCTCGGCCGCGCCTTTGAACGAATAAAGATCAGCTCAATAAGAAACGGCCTCCGCTGGGAGGCCGTTTCACGTTGTATATGAAAATCGCTCTCTGCTTAGGCAGGGGTCTTCGCGCAGAACTGGTCGAACGCACGAATCAGTTCGCCCGCGATCTGCTGGGCCGTTGCCTGTTCAATGACGAACCGCTGCATCAGATATACGAGCTTTCCGTCACGGAGAATCGCAACTGCTGGCGAAGTCGGCGGGTTGCCCTCGAAGTAGGTGCGCGCGCGTTCGCTGGCCTCGCGATCCTGGCCTGCAAATACGGTGATCTTGCGATCGGGCTGACTCGCCGAGTTCGAAAGTGCTAGCCGCACGCCGGGGCGCATCTTGCCTGCCGCGCACCCACAGATCGAGTTCACCACTAGAAACGTCGTGCCAGGCTGGGAAACGGCAGCATCCACCTGCTCAGGAGAGCGAGTCTCTTCAATTCCCGCACGGACGAGTTCCTCGCGCATGGGTATAACCATCAATTCCGGGTACATGTAACCTCCAGCAAGGCCACTCGCCATGCCTGCATCCATTCTATCTAAAAGCGGCGATCCTGCCTTGGTGTAGCCTTTGATCAGTGCGAATTGAAGAAAACAAGGAGCTTGCCCCTTTCACCACGCTGGGCATCGGGGGTCCTGCGCGCTGGTTCGTCGAGGCGCGGACTGAGGCCGACATTTTCGCAGCCGCCGCATGGTCCCGCGAAAACGCATTACCGCTCTTCGTGCTGGGGGCGGGGAGCAATCTCCTTGTCGCAGACTCCGGATTCAATGGTTTGGTTCTTCATGTGGCGCTCGAAGGCATCCAGATTCAGGAATCAGGTCAACCAAACGAGAGGCTCTTCCGAGTAGCAGCGGGTGAGGATTGGGACCATTTCGTTCAACGCACAGTCGAGGAAGACTGCGCCGGGATCGAATGCCTCGCGGGCATCCCGGGCAGAGTTGGCGGCACTCCGGTTCAAAACGTCGGCGCCTACGGCCAGGAGGTGGCGAGCACAATTGTTGGCGTCCGTGTTTACGATCTTCAAACCGACGAGATCGTCGAACTGTCTGCGGCAGAGTGCGGGTTTGCCTATCGTCAAAGCCGCTTCAACACGTCAGACAAAGGCCGCTATGTCATCTTGGCAGTTGAATACAAGCTCGTCGTTGACCGCCTGCCATCTCTAAGTTATGCCGACCTGCAACGTGCATTCTCCTCCGGGTCAACTCCATCGCTCCTCGAGGTAGCTGAGGCCGTACGCCGCATCCGCCAATCTAAGGGTATGTTGATCGTTGAAGGTGATCCGGACTGCCGAAGCGCGGGAAGTTTCTTCAAAAATCCTGTCATCACCAGGGAACTGGCCGCCTCAGTCGCGCAGATCGCGGGGACACAACCCCCTCAATATCCCACCGGTCCCCGCCACCCGGAACACATCAAGATCCCGGCAGCCTGGCTGATCGCAAAGGCAGGATTCGACAAAGGCTACACACTCGGTCGCGCGGCGATCTCCACGAAACACACGCTGGCACTTGTAAACCTCGGCGGAGCCACTGCTGCAGAAATACTTGCACTCGCAAATCGAATCCGCTCTGCCGTATCAGCGCGTTTCTGTGTTGATCTTCAGATGGAGCCCGTAATGCTCGGGTTCTGAATCTGTTTTCGCCATTCCACTTACGCGCGATAGGGAAGTTGTCGATGCTCTGGTACGCTAGGACCAAGGCATGAATGACAACCTGCACAGTCTAAGGTGTTTCGGATGCGGTGCGCGCATCTCCGGCACCGAGGCTCGCCCCGACTTCCGCTGCATACAATGCGGCGATCTCTTTGAAGTCGAGTATGCGGGATGGGGAATTTCTCCGGGACCTGATCGCCCGAACCCTGGCGCCCTTAAATGGCTATGGCGCGAACGCCGCTGTTCCAGTGAGGCAGTCGACCAGAGCGGTGTGTGGCGGTTCCGTGAATTGCTGCCAATCCTCGACAACTTCGGCAACGCGATCACACTCCACGAAGGCAATACTCCTCTCTACAAGCTCAAACGCGTCGCCAGGGGCTTGGAAATCGACGAACTCTTCGCAAAGCATCAGGGAATGAATCCGACTGGCTCTTTCAAAGACACGGGAATGACCGCTGCGTTGAGTGTTGCGCGCGAACGCGGATTCAAGTGGGTCGCCTGTGCTTCTACGGGCAACACCTCTGCGGCCATGGCAGCTTATGCAGCGCGCGCAGGCCTGCGCAGTCTCGTGCTCATTCCCGAGGGCAAGATCGCCTGGGGCAAGCTCTCCCAGGCCATGGACTATGGCGCGATCACATTCCAGCTTCAGTCCGACTTCGATGGATGCGTCAAGGTTCTAACTCAGATCGTCAAGGAAGCGCCCATCTACTTGCTCAACTCGGTGAATCCCTACCGGCTCGAGGGGCAGAAAACCCCGGCGTTCGAAATCGCGGAGGCATTCGACTGGTCTGTTCCGGATCATTTAATCGTGCCCGGGGGCAATCTGGCCAACAGCTCAGCATTGGGCAAGGGGTTCCGTGAATTGCGAGAGCTCGGCCTCGTCTCCCGGATCCCGAAGATCTCCGTGATCCAGGCCGAGGGTGCAAATCCTCTCGTTCGCAGTTTCGTCGAGAGCAGCGGAGAGAAATTGCTTCCAGTCGAAGCACACACTCGTGCGACCGCGATCCGCATAGGCAATCCCGCGTCATGGCGAAAGGCCGCCAAAGTGGTCCGTGACACAGGAGGCTGGTGCATCGATGTCACCGAAGCAGAGATCGCGGTCGCGAAGGCTGAAATCGGCGCTGAGGGTCTCGGATGCGAGCCCGCCTCGGCCGTCACGCTCGCGGGCTTGAAGAAACTTCGGAGCCAGGGCAAAGTCACCGCAAGCCAATCTGTAGTGCTGCTGCTGACCGGGCACACTCTGAAAGATGCCGACTACACTATCAACTTCCATCGCGGAACGCTGCTGACCGAAAACGAAGCCGCAGGTCAAGCGGCCTCAATCACACCCTTGCAGCGTGACGCGGTTGTGGTGGAAGCCACTCCCTCTGCCGTGCTGCAGGCGCTGAAGGGCTCCGGGGAATGAACTCGAAATTCCGTCTGCGCCTTCCTGCCACTTCAGCCAACCTGGGTCCGGGATTCGATTCGGCCGCCGTTGCCCTTAGCTTTTTTATCGAAATCGAAGCCACATCGGCTGCGGAGTTCTCCATCGCCGCGACAGGAAAGAACAGCGACCTGTGCTCACGGCTTGAGAACAACCTCATCCTGACTACCTACTCCCGTATTCTCCGCGAGCATTCTCGAGACGTGCAGCCCGTTGCGCTCAAAATGCATAACGAGATTCCTCTCGGCATGGGCTGCGGATCGTCCGCAGCCGGCCGGCTCGCCGCAATCGCGATGGCTGTTCACTTTGGCGATCTAGGCTGGAGCAGCGAGCGGATACTCGAGGAGGCTTGTGCCCTCGAAGGACACCCGGATAATGCCGCGGCTTGCTGGCTGGGCGGATTCGTAGCGGCTGCAAACGACGGAAGACCTGTCCGGGTTGCTCGTGTAACCCCTCCTCCAGAGTGGCGTGCCATCGTTGTTCTTCCGCCTGAATCCCTCGCCACCAGCACAGCCAGAGCGGTCTTGCCTTCGAACTATCCCAGCTCGGACGTAGTTGCGAATCTCCAGGCAGTCCTCATGCTTGGCATAGCCTTCGCCCAGCGTCGGGGCGACCTGCTCCGCACCGCGATGCAGGATCGCATTCATCAGCCATATCGAGCTCAAATCTGTCGCTTGCTTCCGTGCTTGCTGCCCTTGGCCGGAAAGGACGGAATCCTCGGCGTAGCGTTGAGCGGGGCAGGCCCCGCAGTGCTGGTCATTGTTGCCAGTGAGAACGAGATCGACCGGGCTTCCCGAGCGATTCTCGATGCCATTCATCTCGATACTGTTCGGCGTCCGCTCCTTCTCGCTTGCTCCTTCGTGGATTCCGGTGCCGAAACTTCTGTCGCTCCTTTGCCATAGCCGTGAGATTCTCAGCCAATTCCAGCTTCTGTTGTTCACTGCTCAGTTACGGCTCAGCCAACTGGATAACGGTGAGGTAAATCACCTGAACGCGATTACCCGATCGATTACCTAAGTTTCCTTGATCTTGAATCCAAGACAACCTAAATTCGCAGCGTGGGCAGTTCTGGGGGAGGGCTGCTCTAGCGCCCGTGATCCTTTGTCGGATCCGGGCGCTTCTATTTTCCCCTGAGATAAAACGATTGGGTTCGGTCAGGACATGCCCTGATTTTCCCCGACTTGGCGCAATTGCGACCAAAGACCCGGATGAGGCATCCTATAAAGGCTCGCCGGGTAGGATGAGTGTACCGGCAAAACAAGGAGAACCATGGCAGGTCTGGGTGTTTTGGAAGTAAGCGACGCGACGTTTGAACAAGAAGTACTGAAAAGTGAGCAGCCCGTACTCGTAGATTTTTGGGCGGTCTGGTGCGGGCCGTGTAGGGCTATTGCGCCGATCGTAGATGGAGTTGCTCAGACCTATGCAGGCAAGCTAAAGGTCGCCAAGGTAGATGTGGATCACAACGCCGCCACGCCATCTCGCTATGGAATTCGTGGTATCCCGGCCCTGCTTTTCTTCAAGGGTGGGAAAGTGGCGGACCAGGTGGTCGGGTACGCTCCTCAAAATGTCATTGAAGAAAAGGTACAGCGGCTGCTTGCCTGAGTTCGAAACTTTTACGATCCGAACAAAAAGCCCGGCACAGAGGTCGGGCTTTTTCTCGTTTGAGTGTGTCAGCGGTACTTGCGGAGTACGCCCAGCACTCGGCCTTGGATCGTCACCTGAGCGGAAGGAACAAAGATCGGCTCCATTTCTGTATTGGCCGGTTGCAGGCGGACCATCGATCCCTCGGAATAGAAGCGCTTCAGTGTCGTTTCAGAACCGCGGACCAGAGCCACGACGATTTCTCCCTGACGAGCCGTTCGGGCGCGCTCTACAAGCACATAGTCACCATTGATGATGTGCTCATCTCGCATCGAATCTCCGCGCACCTCCAGTGCAAACACGTCACGGTTTCCAACAACATCATGAAGCGAGATCGTGTCGGGGTTTTCGGCAGTTTCCACCGGCAATCCCGCTGCAATCCGGCCCGCAAGAGGCAGGCGGTCGCTCGTGCGATTACGTGCCCCCGGCGGCAATATATCGATTGATCTGCTTCGATTGTGCACTCGATCGAGCAAACCTTTTTTTTCTAAGTTCGTGATATGTTTGTGCACTGTGGCTAGACTCTTCAAGCCCATTCCCTTAGCAATCTCTTCGAAAGAAGGGGAATAGCCATTCCGTGCCACGAACGATCCCAAAAAATCGATGATCTCTCTTTGCCTTCGCGTGACTGCCATGGGCGGATTATAGCGAAGGAAAGGCGAATCACGGCAAATGTTTTTGCTTTTTATTCTCTAAAGGTATACCGGCGATTATCTGCCAAGTATCGAACGACCTTGCCAAGGCTTCCCGCGAAACTCGGGTGAGCAGCACCATCACACCTGGCTTCGTCTTTGCCCTGAGTGGGCATTCCCATTCTTCCAATAGCAATCTTAGCTGTGAGGGTTGTCACGCCTGCGCGTTCACATTCCCAGACCTGGAACACACTGTTATCTCATCACCGTTTCGATGATCCTTCCCCAACTTTCTTCCATCTTCTCTTGAAGCTCGGCGAGCAAGGGGCGAATGTGGAGGTGTGTCACGGGTAAGCAAGATCGTATGACGCGGTATCGCAACCGTTCGCACCAACTGGAGTGGCAGCTGTGAGGGTCCTGATTGCAGAGGATGATCGTGCATTAGGCAAATTCTTGATGCGCAGGTTAGAGGCCGAAGGTCATCGCCTGTCCGTGGCGGAGGATGGTTCAGATGCCTTGACGGCATTCAAGTCAGAATGCCCTGACATCGTAATCCTGGATCTCAATATGCCGAAGATCAGCGGCGAAATGGTACTCGCTGAGATGAAGCAGTTGGAACCCGATCTTCCCGTAATCGTATTAACCGGGCGACGGGAACTCGAAATCCGAATCCGCTGTTTTGAGTTGGGCGCCGACGACTTGATCCTCAAACCTTTCAGCTTCCTCGAATTGCGCGCACGTTGTCTTAGCCTTACCCGGCGCAGGAATAACTCTAGACTCTGTCTCCGAGCGGGAAATCTGCAAATGAATCGCGTTGATCGCTCCGTCACATGTGGAGAAGAGCAGTTGAGTCTGACAAATAAGGAATACACACTTCTCGAGTCACTAATGCTCAACCGTGGGCATTCTGTATCCCGTGCTGAACTTCTCGAGACAGTCTGGAAACTCGAACCGGCGCAATCTACCAACATCGTGGACGTATACGTCAATTACCTTCGTCGCAAACTGGGTACCGCATCTGCCGCAATACGAACCGTGCGAGGAGCAGGTTACATGATTCCACTCACATGCGAAGCCGGCAGAGATACGGCAGCAGATTCAGGCTGATTCTTATCTGCATTCGTCAATGCACCACCTTGACTGAGATGGGTCCTAAATGACTCCTGCGCAATGGAAAGGAAAAATCCGAATGGCGAGCGCAACTTCCTTGCAGGCTCCAGCTTTTTGCAGGCAACGGCGGACTGCAATTATTGCGAGTGCCGACTCCTGCTTCCGCCAGAGACTCCGCACCATTCTCAGTGGATTTCGCTGGGAAGTGAGGGAAGCCCACGGTGGAGCGCAAGCCTGGGGTGAAACCCTCGATGCTCCGCCACAAGCTATGGTCGTGGACTCCTGGCTTCCCGATTTGGATGTCCAGGACTTTCTGCGGGAGTTCCGCGCATACTTTCCCAACGTCGATGTTGTCGCCAACGATCTGGCTTCGGTGAAACCAGCAGTGATAAGCCCGTATCGCCAAGAAATCTTCTACGCATTACGGCACGTTGAAGATACGGATACCGCGGCATGGAAAACTTCGCCTGCTCTGGATGATGAAGAGCTGCAAGGAAACGGTATGCCGGTGCTACGTCACGGAACTTCTGCATTCAGTGGCTCCATGCCTCTTTCCTCCACGCGCACAATGAATTCACGCGTCGCAAGCAGTATTGCGACTGCAGGTTCGAGTGCAATTGGATTCGTCGAGCCGATACCGGAGCTTATTGGCATTTCTAGTCAGATGCTGGAAGTGAAGCGACGCATCCGGCAGGTCGCCCCTCGGAACAGTGCTGTGTTGATCGAAGGTCCAACGGGTTCGGGGAAAGAACTGGTCGCCCGGGCACTGCATCGCCTCTCATTGAGGTCGGGCAAGCCGTTCGTGGCCATCAATTGTGCTGCAATCCCCGGTGATCTTTTGGAGGCCGAACTCTTTGGTCACACCCGGGGCGCATTTACGGGGGCGGTCCAAGGGCGCGTCGGACGAATCGAAGCGGCTGATGGTGGAACACTCTTTCTGGATGAGATAGGGGAGATGCCGGTTCAACTCCAGGCCAAACTTCTCCGCTTCGTCGAAAGTGGCGAACTGCAACGAATCGGCAGTAACGAGATTATGACGGGCGACGTCCGAATTATCGCGGCCACAAATCAGTCCCTCGCGCAGCAAACACGATCCGGTAGTTTTCGCGCAGACCTCTACTATCGTCTCGCGGTCTTCCTGATTCGCACGCCAGGTTTGGCGGAGCGGCCCGATGATCTGCAGTCACTTGTTGATCACTTGCTCGCCCAGATGGGGCGATACATGCCCGCGAAAGAGATCGACGATGGCGCGATGGAACTCCTCCGTGCGCATGCGTGGCCGGGGAACGTTCGCGAACTAGGACACGTGCTTGAGCGTGCGGCGATCCTGGCAGGAGATGCCCCTATGCTAACTGCTTCAGTCATTGAATTCGGGGACACTCTGAATTGAGCGTTTGATTCAGGGGTAAATGAGGGGCTTACATGATGCAGATTGAGACACGACTAGGCGCGCAGTTGGAAAGCTACCTGGATCTCACGGCGAGCCATGCGAAGCTGACAGTCTCGAACATTGCCAATATTGACACGCCCGGATATCGCGCACTGGGCTTTGATTTCGCAAACGAGATGAAGCGCGCGTTAGCTGCTTGCGAGTCCGGCCGAAAACTGCGCCTTCATCCTCAGGAGATCGACGGTCTCATTTCACGGCCCGATGGGAACAATGTGTCGATGGATCGAGAGGCGCTGAATTTGGCTGAGGATCAGCTGAAGTTTGGCACCGGTGTTGCACTTCTTCGTCTTGAAAATCAGCGAGTCTTGAGTGCCTTGCGGGATGACAAATAGCTCCAGAAGGGATACAGCCCATGAATCTGTTTGGCCTGATGAACGCTACGGGATCGGCTATGCAGGCCGAGAGAATGCGCGCTGAAATAGCTGCTTCGAATATGGCCAATGCCGAGACCACACGGACTGACTCGGGCGGTCCGTATAAGCGGGAGCGCGTTGTATTTGCGGCGAACCAACCCGTCTGGAACTTCGAGGACGCGCTGCGAACTCCACATTCATCAGCTTCCCTGGAAACTGATCCGCCCGGCGGAGTCCATGTAGCGCAGGTGCTGCAAGACTCCGCGGCCCCAAGCAGGCGATACGATCCGGGCCACCCTGATGCAGGCCAGGATGGCTATGTTGACTATCCCGACATCGACCCTCTCACAGAGATGGTCGACTTGATGGGTGCGACACGCGCATACGGACTGAACAGTTCTGCAATTCAGGCAGAGAAAGAGATGATCAACTCCGCATTAGATATTGCGAAAGGTTGATGTCGAGGGATCGAATGATTGCTGGGATTAACGGAACAAACGATGCTTTTCGAACGGCCACACGCCTTTCCTCTGAGGTCCGGTTGCCAACTAGCTCGAACACTTCATCAACTTCAGTTGCGAACGAGGGCGGGTTCGGTGAAGTGTTCAAAGACGCGATCGGGCAGGTGAATGAACTTGAAGGCAAGGCGCATGCTGCGATTGAAAATCTCATGAGCGGATCTGGAACCGACGTTCATCAGGCCATGATCTCAGCCGAAAAGGCCTCGATGGCCTTCGACCTCGCGTTAGCAATACGCAATAAGACGATCCAAAGTTATCAGAGCATTATGAACATGCAGTTCTGACGAAAGGACGCCTTTGGCGCCGGCGGCCATGGGGATTGACAGGGGAAGGGATCTATGACCTCTGCAGCGATGCAATTACAAGAAAGAGGTCCGATACAACCGGAAGGCGCTCTCGCGGGCCGAGTTCTTCGTGTCTGGATGCGAGTGCGGGATATCTGGGCCAAGTTACCAACCCGTCAGCGCGCCTGGGCGCTAGCAGCGGCTCTGCTGACGATGGCATTGTTGGCAGCCCTGAGTTGGGAAGGGTTAAGTACGGATTGGCGGGTCCTGTATTCGGGCCTCGACCCTGAGGATGCACGTCAAGTCGCATTAGCGCTCACGCAGGGGCAAATTCCATTCGATTTGACTGATAACGGAATGACACTGCGCGTCCCTTCGCCGCTGTTGGACAAGGCACGACTCGCCACATCTGCGAAAGCTATCAAGAGCGGTCGCATGGCCTTCGAGCTTTTCGATAAGCCGAACTGGGTAGGCTCCGAATTCGACCAGCAGGTCAACTACCAGCGAGCGCTGGAAGGAGAACTGGAACACACCGTTTCATCACTTGCCGATATTGAGACTGCGCGAGTACACCTGGTCATGCCTCACGATTCGATTTTCCGTGATCAGCAGCGGCCCGCGAAAGCCTCCGTCGTGCTGAAGCTACGGCACGCCTCACTCGCAGACGGCGAGGCAGAGGCAATTCGAAATTTAGTGTCTTCGGCAGTTGACGGCCTATTGCCTGATCACGTGGTGCTTGTAGATGCTTCTGGCCGTTTGCCCCTGGGTCCGAGGACGCAGGATAGCCTAAGAATGAGTGCCGAACAAGCACTCGAGAACAAGATTATCTCAACGATTGGCGCCGTCGCCGGACCGGAGAACGTGCGTGCGACTGTAACTCTGGATTACGACCAGGACTCGTCTGAGGAGACAAGCGAAACCTACGATCCTGAAAAATACGCGACCCTTTCGATGGAACGCACGGAGCAGACAAGCGGTGAACAAGTGCTGGCAGCCGGTGTGCCGGGCACCGCATCCAACGTCCCCAATGCGCAATCGCTTCCGGTGTACCCGAAGCAAACCGCAGGACCTCAGGCCTCCAAGACAGAAACTGGCACCTACGGAGTGTCGAAAACCGTTCGGCACAAAGTCGAAAATCCCGGCAGAGTGCGCCGCATGACTGCGGCTGTGGTTGTAAATGATCGGCATGACGCATCCCCCAACAAAGACGCCGCAAACCAGGTGCAGCCTCGATCGGCGGAAGAACTTCGCAAGATCACGCTATTAGCAGAAGCGGCGTTGGGTTTTGATGCTGCACGAGGGGACGTAGTCACAGTCCAGGCAATTAGCTTTGAAGAAGAGCGTGATTTACCAACGGCCTCGTTTGCGAAACGAGCTTTATCAACCATTCAAGAATGGCCCGAGGGTGCGAAATACTTGAGCCTTCTGCTGGCCGTCTTCATCATTGTGATTTTCGGACTCCGCCCTGCTATCCGGCAGCTAACGAGAAGGCAAGATCCAGAAGTTTCACAATCGAAACTCGAGTCACCGCTACGCACTCCGCTACCGTCCGCTATTGTCTCAGAGCAGACAGTTCCCGACCGGACTCGAACGCAAGAACTGTTGGAGCGAGTTTCAGAGCAAATGAAAAAGGAGCCCACGCTGAGTTCACGCCTTCTGCAGAGCTGGATACATTCGGATTGAGCAAGGGGCAGTTCGACTCTGGTTGAGACGCAGCCAGAATCTCTCGATGCTATAGAGAACTCAAGTACAACTTTAAGGTGATGGAAGACGTTATGTCAGGGTCGCAGCAGAGCAGGAATCTTCATCTAAACGGGGCAGGGAAGGCCGCAATCCTCCTTATGGCCGTGGGTGAAGATGTAGCCAAGGAGTTGTTGCGCAGCTTGCCGGAATCTGACGTCGAATATCTCACAAACCAAGTCGCCGACCTGGGAGCGATCCCGCCCGAAGTAACGGCCTCGGTGGTAGACGAATTCTGGGGACTTCTGGAAACGCAGAACTACATGGTTCATGGCGGGATCGATTATGCACGAAAGTTGATTACTGAAACATTTGGCAGACAGCGAGCCGATGATTTGATGATGCAGATCCAACGCGCGCAGGAAGCGGAGCACGGCAATCTTGCCGAACTGCAGCGAACCGATCCGCAGCAGCTTGGAAAACTACTTGATGCAGAGCATCCGCAGACGATTGCGCTTGTTCTGGCGCACCTGGATCCGAAAAGAGCGTCATCGGTGCTAAACAACCTCAGCGAAGAACGCAAGGTAGTTTCCATTCAGCGGCTCGCGCAAATGCGCCAGTTTTCTCCAGAGATGGCTCAGAAAATTGCGCAAATACTGCATCGGAGGCTAGAGAACGTTGGAGACGCCCAGAGGAAGAGCTATTCAGGGTTCAAGGCAGTTGCTGATCTCATGAACCGGCTGAATGCGGACGAATCGAAGAGGATTCTTGAGACGATCGAAGATGGACAGCCTGAACTGGCTCTCTCTATCAGAAACCTGATGTTCACATTCGAAGATTTGTTAACTGTCCCGCAGGCTACGATTCGCGAAATTGTGTCCGGGATAGATAAGAAGCAGCTTGCAAAAGCGATGCGAGGGGCAAAGGAAGATCTGCAGGCGGTCGTTTTCAAGTCCATGAGCTCGCGTGCTGCGGAGATGCTGAAAGAGGATATGGAGGTTCTTGGCCCGGTCCGATCACGTGAAGTTGCGCAGGCTCAGCAAGAGATATTGACCTTCGCCCGGAGGCTGGAATCGGAAGGCAAAGTGATTCTCAAGCTAGAGACAGGAGATGAGATGCTCCCATGAACACAATTCTGAGCTACCGGGCAGCCGAACAGCCTCATGCGATTCAAAACTTCCAGTATCCTCCGAGCGGAATAGATCGGCCTGCGGCCCTCGCCGACCTTTGGCAGAACGAAATGACGACCGACTCCACATGGGCGATTCCATCAAACCACGATTTGCGATCCTGCGAGACGGAGCAATGCATGGATGACACGCCGTCGCCGGATGAAGTCGATACCGAGTTCGAACGTGGACGTTCATATGGATACGTGGAGGGAAGATCTGCAGAGCGGGCCGAAATATCCGCAGAACTACGAAAGATTGAAGCTGATCATGTTGAGCGTGCATTAGACCTCAATGAACAATTCGCGCGAGAGCGTGAACGTTACATTGAGTCGATCGGCCCCGAAGTGGTCAAGCTCGCTCTTTCGGTCGCATCTCTGATCCTGCGTCGTGAGGTGCAGATCGATCCGCTTCTTTTGACCAGTTCGGTCCGGGTCGCACTGAGGGGAGTAGCTTCAAAAACTTCGGTAAAGATACATGTACCGGCCGAGTCTGCGGACCTCTGGTCGCACACCGTCAATCACCTTCCTAATTTGTCCGTCAAACCAGCCGTTGTGCCAGACGATCTGCTGCGGAATGGAGAATGCAGGCTTGAGACAGAGATGGGTTCTGCCGATTTGGGAGTGCAAAGTCAGCTCGCAGAGATTGCACGCATCCTCCTTGGTGAACGCCGCGATCAGGAGAGACAAGACAGTTCGCTAACGTTGGTCACACCAAGGGGGGGGCCATGAGCGCAAGTCTCGATTCTTACCTGCGGCGGCTCACATCGTTGCAACCGTGGCGCTGGCGGGGGCAGGTCATCCAGTCGCTCGGCAATACCATCGTCTCCTCAGGTCCCGCCGTCTTTGTCGGCGAATGCTGTGAAGTAATGGATTCGTCTGGGGAGATACATTTGGCAGAGGCGATTGGGTTTCGCGGGTCCCAGGTCATCTCAATGCCCTTGGAGAAGACGGAAGGAATTCGGTTTGGCGATTCCGTATCTGCTCTTGGGCACCGCTCGTCCATCGATGTCGGCACGGGTCTTATCGGCCGCGTCATCGACGGTCGGGGTGTTCCGGTGGATGGCGGCCGTGTAGATGGCGAGCGCACTCCTTGTCCTGTGGAACGCCCCGCACGGAATCCCTTTGAGCGAACGGCAATTCGGACCCCTTTGGGCACCGGCGTGCGCGCGCTCGATGCCCTTCTTACCGTGGGACGCGGACAACGCGTGGGAATCTTCGGGGGCTCTGGAGTAGGAAAGAGTACATTGATCGGCATCATGACACGAAATACGGATGCCGATATTGCTGTTATTGCTCTGATCGGAGAGCGGGGCCGCGAAGTTCCGGAGTTTATCGAAACAGCAATAGGAAAGCAAGGAATGGCTCATTCGGTAATGGTGGTGTCCACCTCCGATCAGTCTCCGTTGCTGCGCATGAGAGCCGCCCAGGCGGCCACTACCGTCGCTGAATACTTCGCAGATAGAGGCAAGCATGTATTGCTCATCCTTGACTCTCTAACCCGGTTCGCGATGGCAGCGCGGGAAATCGGATTGGCTGCGGGAGAGCCTCCGACCGCAAAGGGCTACACGCCTTCCGTGTTTGCGCGGCTTGCAGGATTGGTGGAACGCGCCGGGCAATTTCAAGTCGGATCGATTACCGCATTCTACACAGTTCTGATGGAAGGAGATGATCAGCAGGATCCTATTGTGGATGCAGTGCGCTCTCTGCTTGACGGTCACATTGTGCTTTCTCGCAGACTGGCGTCGGAAGGCTCATATCCACCGATTGATTTACTTGATTCAATAAGTCGGCTGATGCCTGCCGTTGCCGACACTAAGCATATTGAACACGCCGGTGTCTTTCGCAGACTCATGTCTGCGTACGCTCGTTCTGAGGACCTGATACAAATTGGCGGCTACAAACCGGGATTCGATGTGGAACTGGATCGGGCGATTGCCGCGCGACAGGCAATGCGTGACTTCATGGCACAAAGAGCGCAAGAGCGTTTCAGCTATTGTGAATCGGTTAGAGCCCTCGAAACTCTGGTCACGGAGATTTGAATCATGCCCACCTCTTCCGGTTTACGACGGCTTCTTCAACTTCGCGAAACTGAGGAGCGAGACAAGCAAGTAAGGTTTGCATCGCTTGTGGAGCAATTGCGCCACCTTAAAGCCGCTCGCGATGTCGCTGAGTTGCAGGAGAAGAGCGGACGGGCGCTCGTGCGCAAGAGCGCATTGACAGGAGAAACCCAAGATCGTTATATCGGACTTGCAGAGATATTCTGCAGTTCTGCGAACTCGAAGCTGATGAGTATTCGAATTGAACAGACGAGCGCAACAACTTCCGTAATGAAGGCTGAATTGGTCAGAAAGCATCGCGAGAAGAAGCAGGTTGAGATTCTGATTCGAAGAGAATTGGAACGCGAAACAGAGCATTCGCGCCGACGGGCGCAGCTTGAACTAGACGATTGGGCGAGATTGAGCGGATCAGAGGAAGAAGCAATTCCGATTCGACCTGCCGATTCGATCGGGCTACCGTTTCGCATCTCAGGCGAGTGAGAAAGCTGTCCCCCAGGCCGGGATGCGCGATTCTTGTGTGGCTTTCTAATCTATCGCAACCGCGTTTGGCACAGAGGTTGCTCATCACCAAGGCATGACGAGCACCGCAAGAGCAGCAACAGGGATTCCGAGCAGCATTTCCGCAGCGGACTCGGCGACCCACCTGAGGACTCTCCCGAATTACAAGCCATGTACAGCGGATCCGGAAAACGTTGAAGGATCCGAGATCTGCTGGGCGACGATGATGGAAGATCTCCAGAATCTAGCTGACCTTGATTCCCATCTCAAGACAGACGATCACGGCATCTTTTCTGCACAACTGCCGAACTCGATTGAGAAAGGTGCGCCTCTCATAGGTGCTCCCGCCGGGAGAGCGATGTTTTCCCGCGGTGAACAATGCCCGTCTGGCTTGCTGAAAGTTGTTCGAACAACCTCGCCATCCTTCACAGATACGGGAGAGAGCATTGCTGTCGGTGCCAGCACGGCGAAAAGCTCTGGAACACCGAAAGTGAAGCCGCGACACCCTTGTGCTTTCAGTCCGAATACAGCCAAATTGCGCGACTGTAATGGACCGTTCAATTCGTGTGTCGCCCCACAAACTTCGGACATTGCGACTTCGAATTTTATCGTCTTCCCGCATTTGCTTCCTCCGGTTGCTTCCTTGCCGGACAGCATCGAGAATGCATGCAGGAATCGGGGCGGAGAACAGGTGATAACGGAGCTTGTGAGCCGAAGGCTTAATCCGCTGTCTGAAGAACGTCGGTCCTGGACTGACCCATTTACACCGCGCCGAGTTTCTAATGCTCAAGGCGACACAGATACACATCTGCCGGATACCAATCAGTCGATGACATCGAGAACGAAGGGTTCGCTGTCTCTCGAGTATCAGGTTCCTCAAAACGGCGGCCCCGACCCGCTGGGAGAGCCATCGTCACCTGGAGTGGAGGCGCACGACAAGCGCTCGGTTTCCTCCTCACACGGGGACAACGAAGATCGGGCTCCGGCTCGGATTGACACTTCGGCAGCCAACCTTATGGATCCGGAAGATATGACAACGGCTCGCAAGCTTCGCGCGTCCACGAGCCGCGTGGTGAAGATCCAAAACAATAAGCGCACTTCCTGGCAGGATTCCAAAGCGTCAGGAACAGGTTCTGTTGTTCTGCTACATCGGGACAAACTACTCATCGATGAAGTCGAAGTCGTCGATGAGAATTCAAAAATCATCCATCCCTCGGAGGTGCTCCCATCTAGCGCATTCTCTTTCCCTCGCGTCGGACAGCGCGATCTCCTGAACGCTCTCGATGACCGAATGAACCTTATGGATATGCATTGGCTGCACACGGGTCCCAAGCGCGCTGAAGCTGGTTTCCAGGATCCGTCGCTCGGCTGGGTGACGGTGCGGGCCGAAACGGGCCCGGGAGGGGTGCATGCATCCATAATTCCCGCATCTCAACATGCCACTCAAGTTCTGGACAGCCATATCAGTGAACTGAAGGCCCATCTTGTCGGGCCTGATGCCGCAATACGGCAACTGACCCTGCTCAGAACGCATGACGCGCAACTCGGCGCCGAGGTCGGCGGCTTCTTGAATCAGCGAGATTCCGGCACAAACCAGGACCACGGAGAACGTCAATCCGGCTCTGACCAACAGAACCTGAATGAAGCTCATTACGGCAATTCGTCTCAAACACGCACATTGCACAAACCTGAAGATCACGACATGCTCAGATTGCCGCCAAATGATCCCGACCTGAGCAGACTGCGCATTTCGTTGGTCGCTTAACAGAGAAGTTGAATGAATTGCATGGAGAATAGGAGAGTTAAAGCATGACACCAGCAATCGATCAGGCTTATAGGGCGATTCCCCCTGCTGGCATACAACAAAGAGCGCGCGGCTTGGCCGCCAACTCCCTCGGCGAAAAGAACACTGCCGCCGACAATTCCGGATCTATAACTGCGAACGACTTCCTGACGCTCCTCGTCACCGAGATGAAAAACCAAGATCCGACCGCGAACACCGACCCAAACGAGTACATCAACCAACTGGTCCAGGTGAACAGCCTGCAACAGCTAATCGCGATCAACGAAACGCTCAAGAACTCGCTTCCGACAAACGTGAAGGGCAACGCAGATCCTTCAAGCAACAGCGTGAGCGTCACCCGCCTTCCAATTACAGCGAATGAACTGACGGATCCGAGACCTGTCACTCCGACAGTGAAGAATGCTGTCGCCGAAAACGCCAATACGTCAAGTGGAAGTTTTGCTGCTTCGCGGGTTGCGACAGCTTTAAGCCACAACTAGTCCAGCGCAAAACGAAATACACCATGTGCTCTACGAGGAGGAAGAAGTATGGCAAGCTTTTACATTCCGCTCACCGGCTTGAATTCAGATTCTACAGCGCTGAATACGATCGCAAACAATCTGGCCAATATGAACACGACGGGATACAAATCAAAGTCTGTGAGCTTCTCCGATCTCTTCTATCAACAGATGGGGGAGGCAGGATCGGGCGACCCGATACAACGTGGATCAGGCACCCAGGTTGCTTCGATAGCGACTGACTTTTCAAATGGTTCGCCAAATTCAACAAACGTCGACACAAATGTCGCATTGCAGGGTAATGGATTCTTTGTCGTAAGTGACGGCGGAAACACGCTCCTCACGCGCGCCGGAGACTTTTCTCTTGATCAGAATGGCAACCTGATCACGGCGGATGGACTTAGCGTAATGGGCTTTCCCGCGATCAACGGCAAAGTGGATACGACAGCTCCGCTTACGCCGATTCACATCCCGGTAGGAGAGGTGGAACTTCCCAGCGCGACAACCAGCTTCGGAATGACCGCCACGCTGAATTCATCGGCGGATGTCGGAGATACATTGCCCGGAACGGTGCAAGTGTACGATTCGTTAGGAAATTCATACCAGGCGACCGTGAAGTACACCAAGACGGGGACAAACAACTGGTCATACAACATCACCCTTCCCGATCGCCTCAACGCAAGTGTTGATGCTGCAAATTCGAAGATTACATTCAACTTCGGGTCAAGCGGCACAACCCTCGCGACTGTCAACCCATCAACAGACTTGACGATAACCGGGCTCAATGGGGCAGGTGTGTCAACCACAATCAATTCCCCGATTATCAGTGCAGGGGAATCCATCACAAGTTATGCTGCTTCGCTCAAGGCTGCATTGGGTGCGGCGGGAATCGCCGGGAATGTAGCCGCCAATGGATCGCAGCTTACGATCAGCGGCGCAAACCTGACCACCTCCGGAAATGTCGTGCAGGACCCGGTCACATCATCGTCGGTTATCGGCTCGCTTACGTTCGATTCGAATGGCAATCTCGTAAGTCCGTCGACAGATGTCAAGGGGATCACGTTCTCAGGACTTTCGGACGGCGCTTCGAACATGAACCTGACATGGAAGCTCTACGGAGCCGACGGATCGGCGAATCTTTCCCAAGTCGTTGAGGATACTTCCGCGGTATCTTCCACGTCTCAGGACGGATTTGCGAGCGGTATCTATAGCGGCTTCTCAATCGGGGCTGATGGAACCGTAACCGCGACATTCAAGAATGGACAGAAACTTAACGTGGGCCAACTGGCATTGGGCAATGTCGTGAATTTGCAAGGGCTGAAAGCTCTGGGGAACGGTGAGTTTGAAACCACTCTTGCCAGTGGATCGGCCACAATTGGCATCTCTGGAACTTCGGGTCTCGGCACAATGCAGGGCGGAGCCCTTGAGGGCTCGAACGTGAACATTTCTGCCGAATTCTCAAAACTTATCATTGCCCAGCGAGCCTTCGAAGCAAATTCGAAAGCCATCACCACCTTCGATACGGTCACTCAGGAGACTATCAACATGATTCACTAAAAGGCACTCGATACGACCTGTCTGCATTGAGGAAAGAAGAACAGCCGATTTCTCGTAATATCTGCGAGTGATGGCCTTCTTCCAAAGGCAAACGTGCTCGTACAAGCTCTGGACGCGAAAGGGAGAACTGACAACGACAGCGCACGCGTAAAACACCCACAGGCTGGTCTATCGGTGTCTTTTCTCGAAATCACGATTATCGTGGTGGGTTAGCCAGTTTGATCCAAGATCCCTCGAGACTTATCATGGCCTGGACGGACGAACTTCGATGAAGACACCCTTGCCGTGAGCCAGAGCGTTTGCCTCTGCATCGAAAATTGCGGCTTCGACGAAATGCTTCCTGCCTTCGTCCCGTACGATTCGGCCCTCCATGCGAATTGGCTTGCATGAGGGAACCGGGAGACGATAGTCCACTTCCAGGTGTCTCGTCATAGCGGTCAGGCCTCGAGCACGCACTGCCTTACTCATGGTTTCATCCAGCAGCGTTGCGATAATTCCGCCGTGCAAAAATCCCGGGTGACCTTCGAATCGGTCCGGAATACTGACTGGGCATACAACTGTCCCGTCTTCTGCAAGCAGGAATTCAAGCTTCAGACCGTGCTGATTCGCCCCGCCACACCCGAAGCAGCGATTCTGAGCAGCATGGGCCAGCGGTGTTAGGTTGCCGAAGTGATGTTTCATAGAGTGAACGCCTCAGTCCGCGGCGATCCAGCGCGGATCGCGGAACCTGCTTCGTGAACCCTGTGCAGGAAGGGAAGTCTCATGACCTAAGAATATCGAATGTTCACAGCATAAAATGAACTGTGTGATAGCATTTCGTTCAACATCAGCACTCCAGGCATTTCTCTGCACCTTCATGCTCTCCGCGGTAGGTATAACCGGCATCGGATGCCGTGGCACTCCCAAGCTGAGCCCGCAAGAGATGGAAGGGAAGCATCTCTACCAGGTGCGCTGCGCTCATTGCCATGAAGACAACGATCTCGCACTGAAGAAGGTTCCGCCCAATCTTCATGGCGTGTTCAATAGATCGACTCTGCCCAGTGGCGCACCCGTCAACGATGCCGAGGTACGCCGCGTCGTGCTCGATGGAAAGGGCATGATGCCCGCCTTCAAAGGCCGCTTCAACGACGTTCAGATGTCCGCGTTGCTGGCCTACCTGCACACCGGGCTGCGCTAATCGATCAGGCAGAGTTTTTATTCATAACGTATCGCAGTCATCGGATTGACGCCTGCCGCCCGCCACGCCGGCAAGATCGAAGCCATGGTCGCCACGATGGACAAGACCAGCGTTGCTCCCAGCAGAAGCAGCGGATCGCGAACGCTCTCTGCCGACCACGTGGCCATTACTTTGTTGAGCGCCAGCGTCAGGATCACTCCCGCCGCGATGCCTGCTCCCACGCTCATCACTGTCGATCGGAAGACCAAGCCCAGTACATGCCCTCGTTCGGCACCGAGCGCAATGCGAATCCCGAACTCACTTGTCCGCTGCGCCACCGTGTAGGCCACCACGCTGTAAAGGCCGACAGCGGCAAGGGCGAGAGCTAATGCCGCAAATGCGCCGAAGAGCCAGGCCACAAGTTGTCCACGTGCGTACTCAGGCAGGCGTGTAATCCAGTGCTCCAGATCGCGTACATCGTTGTTCGTCTGCTGATCGGGATCGATAGAATTTACAGCAAGCCGTATGGAGTGCAGCAGGCTGAGTGGCGGAGCCTCGGACCGCACCAGGACCTGCGTATACATTCCCATCACCATCGTGTACGGGACGAAAGCCTCTGGCAAAACCGGTTTGGCCAATCCATCGTCTAGTTTGTCTGCGATGATGCCGATAATCTGCATTCCATCTTCGCCGCCCGGAGCGATCAGAAGATACGGTGGTTGTGGCTTCAGCTCAGTCACTTTCACGATCTTCCCAATGGCATCGCCGGCGGGGAAATACTTCTTCGCGAACGTCTGATTTACCACCATCAATGCTGCACCGCGATGTGTCTCGGCTTCATCCCAGATCCGCCCTTGTAGAAGCGGAATGCGTAGAGCAGGAAAGTAATTCTTACTAACCATGTTGAAGCGAAAGGGCTGATCGCCATTGGTGGGCCAGCCCACAATCTGCAGGTGTGCGTCGAAGCCGTTCGCAGGGGGCGTCGCATTGCTCGAAACAGCTGCCACCTTAACTCCGGGTATCGACGCGACTTTGTCATACATCTTTTCGAAATATGCAGCGCGTTCGGGCCACGTTTTGTACGTCCCATCGTGTATAGGTATTCCCACTGACATGATGTTGTGCGGGTCATACCCCAGGTTCACGTGAGCGACCTTCAAAAAGCCTTCGATAGCAGCGCCCGCCCCAGCCATCATCAGCAGGGTAAGAGCGATCTGCCCGCAGATAAGCGTCGCGTGCACTTTGCGTCCCCGAACGTCACCGGTCGTCTTCCGCGTGTTGGCCTTCATGATCTGGCTGACTTCGGGACGCGAAAGCTGAAGCGCCGGCCAAAGCCCAAACAGAATGCCCGTTCCGATCGCGATGAAGATGCAAAAGAGCAGGACCGGCAGGTTAACATGAATCGCCGCTTCATGAGGGAATGAGAACTCCGGCAGGTTCGCAACGATCAGGTCAACGGTCTTGTAGGCCAGCACCAAGCCCAATGCGGCTCCCGTGAGGGATAGCAGCAGAGCTTCTGTCAGCAGTTGGCCGATGATCCGGCTCTGGCTCGCCCCGATCGCGGAGCGAAGTGCGAACTCATGTTGGCGCGCAGTGGCCCGTGCCAGCAGCAAGATTGAAACGTTGCCGCATCCGATCAGCAGCAACAGTGCAACTGCTCCGAACAGCAGGTACAACGTTCCGCCGAGCTGCTTTACAAAGTCTTCATTCAACCCGACAACGTGCAGGCTCACGAACTTGGGCGGAAAATGTTTGGGATTGTCCTTGGCAAACTGCCTGATCAAAGGGCCGAGTGCTGAATTCGCCTGGGCGTGGCTCACACCGGGCCTCAACCGTACACCGGCATAGAAGCCCTTAACTTGATCGCCGGTCACCTTCAGCGGAAGATAGACATCTCCATCCCCCCAGGTGAATCGGGAGTTCGCAACCCCAACCACGGTGTAGTTCTTCCGCATCAGCTGGATGGTCTTGCCGATGACTGAGGTGTCTCCGCCATAGTGCCGGGTCCAAAACTTGTATCCAAGCACCACCACGGGTGCGGGATCCTGGCCGTCGATAGCGTCTGAAGGCTGCAATCCGCGCCCGAGCGCCGCCGGAACACCGAGGAAGTTGAAAGCATTCGAGGTGAGATAAACTCCCTGCACATCCTCAGGCAGATCGGCTCCCGTTACCGTGAGGCTCCAGTCGTCCTCCATGAAGGTGTCCTCAACAACCGGCGACTTCTTCAACTCCTGCCATTGGGTTCCGCTCACGCCAAACCCGTTCAGTTCTCCCGATGGCATGGTCAGGCGCATGTGGACCATGCGATCAGAATCCCTGTAGGGGTAGGGATCCATCAGGATCGCGTAGACCACGCTGAAGACAGCCGTGGTTGCTCCGATGCCGAGCGCGAGAGAAATGATTGCAGTAAGCGAAAAACCAGGAACTTTGATCAGCTGGCGTGTGCCGAAACGGATATCTTGCAGCAGAGCCTTCATCGACGCTCCTCCAACCTGAATTTCCTTTTAGGCGAACCACTGAAAACAAATTCCGAAACCATCTGGATCTTTAAGATAAAGCTGCTTCATTCCGTACCAGGCAGTCTTCGGCCGCTCAACCTGCAGCCCCTTCGCGAGCAGCTCGTGATACGCGCGATCCACGTCAGGGCAGCCGAAGTACAAGCACGTGTCCTGGTGACCGGACCATCGCGCCGGATCTGGATGTGCAGGCACTTCCTCGGGATCGTATGCAGTGTTCAGCATGATGGTGGCATCGGAGAGCTGCAGCATCGCCCAGTCCACATCATCCGGATCGCGCGACTTTTCTTTCGACTTGCCCGTCACCTTGAACCCTAGAAGGTCCCGGTAAAAGTGAATCGAGCGCGACATATCGAAAACCTGCACGAGTGGCGCAACACCCTGAACCTCGATGGCCATTCGAAACTGCTCCCTGAACGCCAGATCAAAGCGCATTCCTGGCTGTCGCCTTCTACAAAGCACGTTCCGGCCCAACATGCGCTTATGCAAGTTATTGATTAAATAACGCGAAATCGCAGGCCCAACCCCTGCCGAGTGTGCGTTTTCGCCTGCGGTTGTTCGCAAATGGACGATTAGCATCATGCGAGCCGACCTGGCTGGAGCAGGGGACTGCGATACATCGAATGCTCTATACTCAGGAGTGCTATGGTGCCTGAAAAGACCTTTTTCCTTGAGACATTCGGGTGCCAGATGAATGTCCATGACTCTGAAAAAGTCATTGGCACATTGCTGCACGAGGGTTATAGGCAGGTCGAAACGGAAGAAGAAGCCGGCCTAATCCTCTACAACACCTGTTCAATCCGCGACAAGGCCGAGCAGAAAGTCTTCAATCGCCTCAACGATTACAAGAAACTCTACAAAGCAGGCAAACGCTTCGGCGTGCTTGGGTGCGTCGCGCAGCAGGAAGGCGAAAAAATCTTCGAGCGCGCCCCCTATGTCTCCCTCGTTTCCGGATCAGCGTCCTATCGCAAACTGCCCGAGATGCTCGGCCGCCTGGAAGCCGGAGAACACCGCATCACGGGGCTCGACGATCGCCAAACCGACGAGACCTTCGAGACGGAGTTCACTGCCCGGCAAAATCCCTTCCGAGGCTACATCACCATCATTGAAGGTTGCGACAAATTCTGCGCCTACTGCGTGGTCCCATACACGCGAGGCAAAGAGCGCAGCCGCAGTTCATCCTCGGTGCTGCAAGAGGCGCGTCGCATCGCTGACAACGGATACACAGAGATCCAACTGCTGGGCCAGAACGTGAACAGCTATCGCGACCCGGAAGGGAAGATGAGCTTCGCCGAACTCCTGGCAGCAGTCGGCCAGGTTCCAGGTATCCGCCGGGTGCGGTTCACCACCAGCCACCCGCGTGATTTCACCCACGACATCGTGGAGGCGATCGACGCATACCCCAGCCTCTGTGACCATGTGCACCTGCCGGTTCAGTCAGGCTCATCGCGCGTCCTGAAACTGATGGCGCGCGAATATACCTCTGACTGGTACCTGGAGCGCATCAGCTGGATCAAATCGGCAAGGCGCAGGATCTCCCTTTCAACCGACATCATCGTGGGCTTTCCGGGGGAAACCGCTGACGACTTCATTCAGACCATGGACCTGCTGCAGGAGGTGCAGTACGATTGCGTCTTCGGCTTCAAATACTCCGGGCGTCCCAACACTCCGGCACTCACCATGATCGATTCGCTTCCTGACACAGAGAAGGCAAGACGGCTCCAGATCGTTCTCGACCGTCAACGCGAGATCCAGAGAGCAAATTACGCGAAGCACTTAGGCGAGGAAATGGAAGTAATGGTCGAGGGAACAAATCCCGCTCGCGGCCAAGTTGCTGGACGGAGCTCACAGAACAAACCGGTGAACTTCACGACTGCGCTTCCAATTGCTCCCGCTCCTGGAACGTATTTGAAAGTGAGGATCATCAACACCTATCCGAACAGTCTGGTTGGAGAGGCTGTCTAATCCTGCAGCGGAGGATAAAAGCGTGGATATCGAGGTCCGAATTCGCGGCTTGATGATGGATCCGGCGACCAATATGCCAATCGTGGTCCTGAAGGATGTGGGCTCCGACACGGTCATGCCCATCTGGGTGGGCATTTTCGAGGCAAATGCGATCGCAATTGAAATCGAGAAGGTCGCACCTCCTCGCCCCATGAGTCACGATCTCGCGAGAAACCTTATGCGTCACATGGATGCTTGTCTGGAGAAGATAGTAATAAATGATCTTAGGGATGACACTTTCTTCGCAGTACTGTGGCTGCGCCAGGGAGGAGAGTTGATGACGGTCGATGCCCGTCCTTCTGACGCCATTGCTCTGGCGCTCCGTGCCGATTGCCCAATCTACGTCTCGGAACACGTCCTGCAGACTGCCAAGTTGAACATGGCCGGTCCTCCCGAGGGGCCAACGGCGGAAGAGCTGCGCGGCTGGCTCGAGGGCTTAAACGACGAGGACCTTGGCCGATATAAAATGTGACCCGAAATTGCATTCTATGTTTAACACAGGGAAGAGCAACTCCCAAGTCATTACGGGAGAACCGTTTAAAGTGAACGTCTTTCAATGTGGATGAACTATACAGAATATCTGTTATCGGACATAATGTATCCGCCGACTTTAGCTGTTTCACCACAAGGAGTCCCCTCAAATAACATTCCTAACGTACAATTAGCCGGTACCTAAGAAACACCTTCGATATTATCCCTTCCGCGCACCGCCAACGCGGAATCCACTAAGGCAAGCAGAAACCTTAAAGAGGCAGATCCGGTGACTTTAGCCCCCTCAAGTATCGGCCCAACTTTATCTAACTCTGCTGTTCTGTTCCGACGCGCAGCCCCCTCGCCCGAGGTCTACTGGATGGTGAAACGGCTACTCCCACTCCCTTCGTCGAACACTCCACAGATGAGAGAAAAAATGGCGTAGGTGGCGATGATGGGGCAAGTTTGCGCTGACACAATTGCATCTCAATTTTCGGGCCAAGCCAGCCGTACACCGGACTTGATAGCTCTGATTGCCGGTGAAGAGCATGTTACTTATCGCGAGCTCGACGCGAAGTCCGATGCTCTGTCGCAGGATCTTCGACAAAGGGGCGTGGAAGCGGATTCCCTTGTGGGAATCGCCCTAAAGAGGACACCGAACCTCATTATTGGCCTTTTAGCTATTTTGAAGGCCGGGGGTGCCTACGTTCCGCTTGACCCAAAATACCCGAAGGACCGCCTTGCCTGGATCATCGATAACTCCCGGATGCGGCTTCTGATAACAAGCGACGACGTCATACCGTCTCTTCCCTCTCTTACGAACCGCAGTCTCGAAACCATCGATGTGAACGTTCTCGATTCCAAATTGCCAGCCGATTCTCGAGCTCAGGCAGAAGCACCAGATGCCAGCCTGGCCTACGTGATGTACACCTCAGGATCGACTGGACGTCCCAAAGGCGTGATGATCGAGAACCGGAACGTCACGAACTTCTTTGCGGGAATGGATCAAGCCATCGGATCAACTCCCGGTACTTGGCTCGCGGTAACAAGTGTTTGTTTCGATATTTCAGTTCTCGAGCTCTTATGGACTCTCACGCGTGGATTCACCGTTGTGCTCCACGGGGAGGACCAGTTCGACAATCTCGCTCCGGCGATGCAGAAGCATCATGTCAGTCACCTGCAGATGACCCCATCGCTGGCCAGAATGTTGATGCTGGATACCGGTGCGGGACAGGCGCTTCGTTCGCTGAAGCAGATTCTGCTCGGAGGCGAGGCGGTTCCCGTTTCGCTCGTACGCGAAATTCGCCAGGTTACTCAAAGTGCTATCTACAATATGTACGGTCCGACCGAGACGACGATCTGGTCGACCTGCGGTCTTATTTCAAACCTGGACGTGAGCACGATTCCGATCGGGGAGCCGATTCTCAATACGCAAATACACATTCTTGATGAGACCCTCAACACGGTCGCCGAAGGTCAAATTGGAGAGATATTCATCGGTGGCGATGGGGTGGCTCGCGGATATTGGGATCAACCGGATCTCACGGCAGACCGATTTCTAGTCATTCCAAATGCATCTTCTGAACGGCTATACCGAACTGGCGACCTGGGACGTCTCTTGCCACATGGAAATTTTGAGTATCTCGGACGTACGGACTTTCAGGTCAAACTCCGCGGACATCGTATTGAACTCGGTGAAATCGAAACTCTCCTTGAGAAGCATCAAGGCGTTAGACAAGCAGTCGTTGTGCTTCGGGAGGATCGCGAAGAAGACAAGCGGTTGGTTGCATATCTCGTAGCTTCCGGCGCCTTCGTACCATCGCAACGAGACATTCGTCAGACGCTGGAGTCTTCACTGCCAGACTTCATGGTGCCTTCCCATTTCGTGTTTGTCCCGGAACTGCCTCTGACTGCGAATGGTAAGACAGACCGGAGGGCTCTACTGAATCTGCCATTGCCTCTGATGGCCGCGCACGATCCGGCAGATTGCGTAATCCCTGTGAGACCTGCTGAGACATCAGTAATTCATCCAGTCGTTCCGGGGGAGGGCCCATTGGACCCTGTCGAGAAGCAGATTGGGTATTGGTTTCAAGATCTGCTTGGCGCACCGGACGTAAGCGCACGGGATGATTTTTTCGCTCTGGGTGGGCACTCACTCACTGGGATTCGGCTCCTTGCGAGAATCAGAAGCACCTATGGCATACAAATGCAGCTGGCTTCTCTGCTTCACACGCGAACAGTCGGCGCAATAGCCGCAGCTGTGCGAGAGGCTCAGGCAAATGCCAGTCCATTGAAGGAACGAGCGCTCGTTCCGATACAACCAAAGGGAAACAAAAATCCGATTTTTCTGGTTCATGCTGTTGGCGGAGACGTGCTCTTTTACGAGCCACTGTCAGCGGCGCTCAATCCAAATCGGCCGGTATTTGCGCTACGCTCTCCTCTGTCGTATCAGCGAGAAATGCGGGAGAGTACTCTTGCCGAGCAAGCGACATTTCTTCTGAACGAAATCCGTTCGTTCCATCCTACGGGGCCCTTCTTCATTGCTGGTCACTCTTATGGCGGGGTGCTTGCATTTGAAATGGCAAGACAACTTCATGAGCGTGCCCTTACCCCAGAGCTTCTGGTTCTCATTGATGCTGACCTGCCCGGAAGCAAGCAACATGTGCCCCTGAGAACTCAACTCTCAACGTTTGCTCAGAATCTTCGCAATGGCGGGATGCGGTATCTGGCTCGCAAGAGCGAACTCAAGGTCCGCTATCTCGCTGAGGTATTCGTGCATAAACTTCAGCTGATTGCAGCCTCTGCAATGGACGCGATGGGACGTCAATTGCCGCTTACTTTGCGGTATGCACGAATCGAAGAGATTCACTACCGGGCATTGGCCGGTTACAAGCCCCAGGCTTATACCGGAAAGATCTGGCTTATCCGCGCAGTAGAACGAGGATTTAAGGGTATATTGAGCCTCAGCGAAGTAGATGACCCCACCTTAGGATGGTCAGAATTTGCGCACGGTGGGCTCCAAATTGAAGACGTGGTGGCTGAACACTACAACGTGCTGCTCCCTCCCCACGCAGCCGAAGTTGCGAATAATATCGAGGTCATGATTTCTCACATCGAAACGAAGTGATCGCAGGCGTAGCACGCCTTTGTGCAACGCAAGTGGCACCGTAAATGGTACACATCGACACTGGAGATTCATCTGCATTCTCTACAACAAGACATACTGAATGCTTTTCGTGCTCGAGGAGGCAGAAACGCCATCTACCCGGCTGTGCGTCAAGCGCGCGCGAGATGCGTGCATGAATTTGCTGTGCAGTATCATAGGAGAACGAAATCTCGTTCGTTGGAATTGAGAGCCCAACTCCGAGTGCCTTGACGTAAGCTTCTTTGAGCGTCCACAATTGAGTTCTTCGCACATCACGCTGCACGCCGCTGAGAGTTGCAAGCTCTGCAAGTTCCGTAGCTGAAAATACTTCCGACCCAACCTCGGCTATCTCCTGAGATCTGTCAAATCCTTCCACGTCAAGTCCGATCTCGCCTCGGTGGGATATCACACAGGCAGCCAAGTGGCGGGTATGTGAGAGATTGAATTGCACACCGATCGGATGATCCAGTGACGGCTTTCCGTGCTCATTCGTTTTAAAGCGCAAAGATCTCGCAGGCATCCCAATCGAACGGGATACTGCAATCCGGAGCAAGGCATGCGCAGCGAGATACCGCGCTCGATCCATTTGGAAACGGAACTGGTGCAAGCGATGAAGTTCATCCTGCGAGAGGACCGACGCCCACGAGGCGGCGATTTCGCGTTCAGCAGTATCTTGCGGATATGCAAACCAGAGTTCTAGCTCAGTCGTTTCGCTCACATCTTCTCGGTTATGCAATTTATGTTCTTCTGAAGCGAAGCCGCGGGCCAGCCGACGAATCTTCAACTCCGAATGTCATGCAACAAGCACTCCACTTCGGCCTTTTCTTCCGCGGTCAGAGATAACAAGGGCTGTCGCGGATAGCCACCGTAATAACCGTTGAAGTCGCACGCATATTTGACACCTGCAATACCCAGTTCAGCGGTGATTCGCTGGTTGGCCTTTGCGATCTGCTCCTGCTTCTCAGCGGCGAGTTTGGGGTCACGATCTTTCCAGGCGAAATAGACCTCGTAGCAAGCCTCAGGTGCACATGCGCCGAATCCGAGGATTGCCCCGGAAGCCCCAGCGTCCAATGACGGCAGAATGATCGAAGCCGATCCGGTTAGAACCTGAAATCCGATCTCCCTGGTTCGCGTCTTCATCGGAGTGACAGGAGGAGCTCCAGCGACCGCCGGCCCTCCCGCAAGATTTGCCGCAGGGACAAACGTTGCCGCCTCAGCGTTCGGCTGCTTCAACATCCTTCCGGTTACAGCTTCGAATAGCGGAGTGACCGTGACCGTTCGTTTCGGAACAGCACGGGTAGCATCAACGATCCCCCTGATCCGGTCCAGGGTTCCGCTCGAGTCCTTTATGGCTACGATGTTCGGATGGTGAGCAAGTTCAGCAACCATCTCGACGGCAATCTGGTACGGAACGCATCGCGGAATGTTGTAGAGGACAACGGGCAGCGGAGATCGATCGGCAACAGCCCGAAAATAGTTCGCCACAACCTGCGGTGTCATTTGCGTGGAGTAGTAGGTCGGAGTCCGCACCAACACCGCATCGTACTGGTGCTCTGCGGCGAACTCTGCGAGGTCAAGCACGGAACGAAGGCTCTCGCGGTTCACGCCCGCGATCAAGACCTTCTCTGCTGATGCGGTTTCGGCTGCGACGCGGAGGACCTCTTTCGTTTCCGAATCGTCCAGCGCTGGCGCTTCACCCGTTGAGCCGAGAACGACCAAACCGGCAAGTTGACTGCGCGAATAGCGCGCAATGTTCGCCTCAATTTTGCGATAGTAGACGCGCTCGTCCGAATAGAACGGCGTGGTTACAGCGGCAAAAACGCCCTCGATCAGCATAATTTCATTCTAGGCGAGGCGACTGACTTCCCTTTCCGCCGTCTGCTCCAGACTCTTGGCTGCGTGCAGATTCTGCAGCGCGTAAACCGTAAGATTCTGCTGCTGCATCGCTGCAATGCCCTCCACAGCAGCCTGCGCAGCGGCGATCGTCGTAATCGTAGGAACCCTCGCAAGCACCGCCGCGCGCCGGATTGCCTTCTCATCGAAGAAGGTGTCCTGACCACGCGGAGTGTTCACGATAAGTTGTATGCGATCGCCCTTGATAAGGTCGACGACATTGGGACGACCTTCCTTCACTTTGAAAACCCGCTCAAGCGTCAGTCCAGCGCGCTCGAGAGCGTTAGCTGTGCCCTCTGTTGCAATGATTTGGAACCCAAGATGAACGAACCGTCGCGCCAGTTCAATGGCCGCCGGTTTGTCGTGGTCGTTCACCGTGAAGAACACTGTCCCTTTCGAAGGCAGAATTTGGCCAGCCGAGAGCTGCGCCTTGGCAAACGCCTCACCAAACGTTTCGGCCACCCCCATCACCTCACCGGTAGACTTCATCTCCGGTCCGAGGACGGTGTCAACGCCGGCGAACTTGTTCCAGGGGAACACGGGTGACTTCACATAAAAGTGAGATCCGACTTCGAGGTCTTTGCCCGAAGCTACTTGCTCGGGGAGCAGGTCCCGGAGCTTGCGTCCGGTCATGAGCCGCGATCCAATCTTTGCCAGAGGAATGCCCGTAGCCTTGGAAACATAGGGCACTGTCCGCGAGGCTCGCGGGTTGACCTCGATCACATACACGTGATCCTCTCCATCTCCATCCCGCTGAATTGCAAACTGAAGGTTCACCAAGCCAACAACCTTAAGGGCCAAGGCCAGTTTCCGAGTGTAGTCCCTTATCGTCTTGAGTGTTTCTTCGCGAATGCTGACGGCAGGCAGAACGCATGATGAATCGCCGGAATGAATGCCGGCCTCTTCAATGTGCTGCATGATTCCGGAAATCACGACATCTTCTGAGTCGCACAACGCATCGACATCTACTTCGACTGCGTTCTCAAGGAAATGATCCACGAGCACCGGACGCTCCTGCGAGTACTCCACCGCTTGCTTCATATACTCGGCCACAGCCTGGGCATCGTAAGCGATCACCATTGCGCGTCCCCCCAGCACATAACTGGGGCGCACCAGCACCGGATACCCAATGCGTTCTGCAACTGCCAAGGCTTGTTCCACGCTGGTGGCGGTGCCGCCCGCCGGCTGGGGAATGTTGAGATCTTCGAGCAACTTGCCAAAACGCTTGCGATCCTCAGCGAGATCAATTGAATCGGGCGATGTGCCGATGATGGGAACGCCGGCCTCGAGGAGTCGCTGCGCCAGATTCAGCGGTGTCTGACCGCCAAACTGTACGATCATGCCGATTTTCGCGCCCGATTGGGCCTCGTGATTGTAGATGGCAAGCACATCCTCAAGGACCAGCGGTTCGAAGTATAGCCGATCGCTCGTGTCGTAATCGGTCGAGACCGTTTCAGGATTGCAATTCACCATGATCGTTTCGTAGCCATCGTCCTTCAGTGCGAAAGCCGCGTGGCAGCAGCAGTAATCGAATTCAATGCCCTGTCCGATTCGATTTGGTCCCGAGCCGAGGATGATGATCTTCGGTTTGTCGGTCGGCGGAGCTTCATCTTCCTCGTCGTAGGTCGAGTAAAGGTAAGGCGTCATCGACTCAAATTCTGCCGCGCATGTGTCGACGAGCTTGAAAACGGGGCGAATTCCCTTCTGTTCGCGCAATTCCCTTACCTGCTTGATGCCATCATGGCCGGCGAGCTTCCATTCCGTCGCAATGCGCTCGTCGCTTAAACCGTAGCGCTTCAACTTGCGCAGGTGCTCGACAGAGATCGCTTCAGGCGAAACCTCGTGAAGTGATTGCTGCGCCAACGTGACCTCACGAATCTGGTGCAGAAACCACGGGTCCATTCCGGTCAATCTCGCGACCTCACGCACGCTCATTCCACGCTCAAACGCGAACCGAACGTAACCGAGGCGTTCCGGCCTTGGAGTCACAAGCATCTGCGTCAGTCGCCGCGGCTCAAGCACTTCTGTGCCTGTCTTTTTTCCGGTTTCAAGTGCACGCCAGGCTTTCATTAACGCTTCCTTGAAAGTGCGGCCCATCGCCATCACCTCGCCCACCGACTTCATCTGCGGGCCAAGCGTGTCATCAGCACCGGGAAACTTTTCGAACTGCCACTTTGGGATCTTCACTACGACGTAGTCGATGGTGGGCTCGAAGCATGCGGGAGTCTTACGGGTGATGTCGTTTGGGATTTCGTCGAGGGTATAGCCAACGGCGAGCTTAGCCGCGATTTTTGCGATCGGGAATCCCGTAGCTTTCGAAGCCAGTGCGGAAGATCGGGATACGCGCGGATTCATCTCGATCACGATCATGCGCCCATTCGCTGGATTAATAGCAAACTGTACGTTGGATCCGCCCGTCTCTACCCCGATTTCGCGCATGACGGCGAGGGCCGCGTCGCGCATCCTCTGGTACTCGCGATCGGTGAGTGTCTGTGCCGGAGCCACTGTAATGGAGTCGCCTGTGTGGACACCCATCGGATCAAAATTCTCAATGGAGCAAATGATGATGACATTGTCGGCGAGGTCGCGCATCACCTCGAGTTCGAATTCCTTCCAGCCAAGAATGCTCTCTTCAATCAGGCATTCGTGTACGGGAGAGAGGTCGAGACCGCGAGCCAGGATCTCCATCAACTCTTCTCGGTTGTAAGCGATACCGCCCCCAGAACCGCCAAGCGTGAAACTGGGTCGGATCAGTACCGGAAATCCAATTTTGCCGGCGAAGTCGAGTCCATCGCGAAGATTATTTACCAGTGCCGACCTGGCCACATCGAGACCAATGCGGATCATGGCGTCTTTGAACAGAAGCCGATCCTCGGCCTTCTTTATGGGCTCCAGTTTCGCACCGATCAGTTCAACGTTGTACCGATCGAGAACGCCAGCGTCCGCCAGATCAACAGCGAGATTGAGTGCGGTCTGGCCGCCAACGGTTGGCAGCAAAGCAAACTTGCCCGACCCACTCTCGAGCATCTCGCTTTCAATGCGGATGATCTCTTCCACATAGCTCCGCGTCAACGGCTCGATATAGGTGCGATCGGCAAGTTCGGGATCGGTCATGATCGTCGCCGGATTGGAGTTGACGAGCACAACTTCGTAGCCCTCCTGCTTGAGGGCTTTACAGGCTTGCGTGCCTGAGTAGTCGAACTCGGCGGACTGGCCGATAACGATCGGACCGGAGCCGATCACAAGAATTTTCTGAATGTCATTTCTACGTGGCATGTTTTTCGGCGTTCCCTAAATCAATGTCTCTTGTTTTTGCGGATGGTCCGTTCAAATTCGCTCTTGCTCGTCAGCACGGCAGAACACTCATCTTGACAAGCGCCGGGTCCAAGGATGACATACAGCCTCTTTCGTTCGAGATGCGTCACAATCTCGTCTGTTACCACAATGTCGCGAGCCGCTGGCGCATATTGAGTTCGTGGGACGCGGAGCACATAAGGACCAGAATGAACATGTTCGAACCCAAACTGCCCTGACTTATCGGTTTGCGTTTCGGACGCGACCTTTTCGTCTCGAAGCAGTTTGACCGCGACATTAGGCATCGGGTGCCCTTCCGGACTGACGATAATTCCCTCGACATGACTCAGCCGCTCCGGTTTGGGGAGATCGAGCTGAGCGGACGTCGAACCGGCTGCGAGCACCGCAATCGCTCCACTCAAAAAACAGCGGAGCCAAAAGCCCCGCTGGTTTCGAACTCCGAAATCTAGGCTCTGGATAAGATTCATCCTTTCCACTCCTCCATCAGATTGCGGAAGTCACGGAAAAGGTAGTGCGAGTCATGCGGACCGGGTGCGGCCTCAGGGTGATACTGCACGCTGAACAGCGGCAGCGATTTGTGTCGAAGCCCCTCCAGCGTATTGTCATTGAGATCAACGTGGGTGAGTTCGACCTCATTGGCGTTGATTGATTCGGGATCCACAGCAAAGTTGTGATTGTGCGCCGTAATCTCAACCTTGCCCGTCGCATTATTACGAACCGGGTGGTTCCCACCATGGTGTCCAAACTTCAGCTTGTAGGTCTTCCCGCCGAGCGCTAACCCGCAAAGCTGGTGACCCAGGCAAATGCCGAAAACAGGGACGCGTCCGATCATTTCCCGGATCGCGCGGACTGCATAATCCACCGGCTCTGGATCGCCCGGGCCGTTCGACAGAAACACTCCATCCGGCTTGAGAGCCAACACATCGGCTGCATTCGTTTCTGCCGGAACCACGGTCACGTTGCAGCACTCCCGAGTGAGCATCCGCAAAATATTCTGCTTGATGCCGAAGTCGTAAGCGACGACGTGCAGTGGAGGTTTCTCTTCAAAACCTGGCAAAAGCGGGTCGCCCGTTTGATTCCGGACGTCATCCGCGTTGAAGCCGTAAACCGCTTTCGTTGAGACAACCCTTGCAAGATCGGTTCCGTCCATTTTCCGGATTGACCGTGCACGCTGAACGAGCTTGTCGGTGTCTGTTTCTCGCGTCGAAATCACTCCACGCATGACACCGTGGGTGCGAAGATGCCGGACCAAAGCCCGCGTATCAATCTCGGCCAGCACCGGAACGGCATACCGCTCCATGTACTCGTCAGTGACTTGCTCGGAGCGCCAGTTCGAACTAATCGCTGAGAACTCGCGTACGATCAGGCCTTCGATAAACGGCTTAGCCGCTTCATTATCGGCCTGGTTTGTTCCGTAGTTCCCGATCTGAGGGTTCGTAAGAACGACGATTTGACCGGCGTAGGAGGGATCAGTAGCGATTTCCTGATAGCCAGTTAGGGAAGTGTTGAAGACTACTTCTCCCAGGCATTCGCCCGGGTGTCCGTAACCTTCGCCGCGGAAGATGCGCCCGTCTTCGAGCGCAAGAATGGCCTGCATCGCCTCTCCGAGGAGTGGATTCAATAGATTTTAGCAGGTTTTGCCAGTGATTGTATGACGTGGAAATCATGGTCCCATTTCATTTCACTTCGCCCACATCCCGGGCCGGCCAGTAGACAAATACAGCCTTGCCATAAATGAGGTCACGCTCGACAACGCCGAACTCCCTGCTATCTCTAGAAATCGACCGATGGTCGCCCATAACGAAGTAGCAATCGTCCGGAATGATGGTTTGTGCATATGAGCCCGTGTCACGATACATCTGCGGTACGTAGTTCTCAGTGAGAGCTTTGCCATTCACCCATACCTGACCGTGATCAATTCGGAGCTTGTCGCCGGGCAAGGCGATTACGCGCTTGATATAGCTTTCTTCTGGGTTGCGAGGATAGTGGAAGACGACAACGTCTCCGCGTTCGATCGAGGTGATGTGGTACACGAACTTATTGATGAATAACCGGTCGTGATCCTCCAGCCGGGGAAGCATGCTCGTTCCTTCCACACGCACGGGCTGGTAAAGAAACAAAATGATGAGAATGGAGACGGCTGCTGAGATCAGGAGGTCGCGAACCCACAATCCAACTCCGCCTTCCAGATTTTGCGAACGCACCGGCGACGTCTCTGCGACTCGTTTAGCGTCAGGCGGGGAGGACGTTTCGGCGGCAACAGGCTCTTCGGGACTAGTCGACATCTCTTTCTCGAATTATCAAATGCAACATTCGCTAACTGCAACCGAGGCCGCCCGGAGGACATAAAACTACGGGCCGCCCTGGTTTTTCCAATCGCCGCGGCTGGTCGGCCGCAGGTACCATAGCAGGAGCTGCCCCCGGAGCCGTCCCCTCCGTGAGATTCGCCTGCTCCAGAATTAGAGGCCTCTGGAAAACCATCTCCACCTGGCTCCCCGCCTCAATATTTACATCCGCGCCCCGCGTAAACAGGGAGACCAGCCCAACTGCAGCCAATCCGGCGCCGACTCCGCCCAAACCGCCGGCCACCGCGTGACCGGATCCCAGCCCCGATACGGAACCGATGGTTCCCCCGGTCGGCACGGCAATCTCAGCAGTCTTTCCTGCGTTACGCGTTTTGTCCTTGTCCTGTTCAATCGTTCCTTCGCCATTTTTTACATCTTGCTTGCTGGCGCCTGGCAACCCGCTCACCACCCCGGGAATCTCCACCACGCTTCCGTTGGGAAAGATCATCGAGGTAAAGTGCATATCAAGCTGCGCCCTGCCTTTGACGTGCCCGGCACGCACCACTCGATCAACTACCCCTTGTACGAACACCCCAGCCGGGATCAATACCCGATTCCCGACCACCACCGGAAATGCCGAGGACAGGTACACGCCGTCCCCAGCACGGGCGCTCTTTGTATTTACGGAACTGCGCAGCTGAAGGAGGACTTTAGTCCCCGCAGGCACGGTATAGGTCTTCTTCGCAGAACTTGCCGACGTGCCCGGATCTGAAGAATCCGGGGAGGATGAAAGTCCGGGGTCTTGAGCTTTGCTCTGTTCTGCAGTAGAAGCCTGGTTCGTAGCAGGTGCGGGACTCTGTGCGACCGAGAGACCGCATTGCATCCAAACGAAGACGCCTAAAGCTGCGATCGAAAACACGAACCGAGTTCTGGTTACAAGCAAACCTCGCCTCCCACTCCCCCTATTCAGATAGACGGAGCCCGTTGCAGCAAAGATAGCTGGCGATTCTCATTTCCGGCCACTCTGAAATCACGGTACGCTAGATTATTCAGGCATTTGGAGATGTTTCCCATGGACTCAGCCCGATCCGAAACCTTTAATAGTATTCCCGACAAAGCGTTAGGCGCGGGACAATTTGCTGCCGTGTACAAGGTACTGCAGGAAGCGATTGACTCCCAGGCATTCCCGGGTTGTGCCTTTGGGGTCCTCGCAGGCGGTTCCGTTTTGTTGGCGGATGCTTTAGGAAGTTTCACTTACGAGAACGGTGCTCCGAACATCGACTTATCTACACTGTTCGACATCGCGAGCCTTACGAAGGTGGTTTCCACTACGGCCATCGCCATGCTTCTTTTCGAACGCGGCGTTCTTCGGCTGGAAACGCCAATCGGCGACCTTCTGCCCGGCTTCGTAGTTGGCCGGGCTAATTCGGAGCTGGCACGCCGAGTTACCGTCCACAATCTGCTTGCTCATAACTCGGGCCTGCCCGGCTATGTTGAGTTCTTCCAAACAGCAAATACGCCATCGGCACTCTTTCGCGCTTGTCTCGAACTTCCCATAGAAAATACTCCGGGAGAGCGAGTCGAATACTCCGATCCTGGCTTTATTCTGCTCGGAAAGGCACTCGAAATCCTCAATCGCGATTCGCTCTCGGTTATGGCGCGCAAGGAGATATTCGCGCCGCTTGGGATGTCAGCCACCCGTTTCCGCCCCCCTCGTCCCCAGTGGGCGACCATCCCGCCAACTGAAATTGACAACTCTTTTCGACACCGCACGCTTCAGGGCGAAGTGCAGGATGAAAACGCATATGTACTCGACGGAATTGCCGGACATGCGGGCCTGTTCTCCAATGTTCCCGATCTTCTGCGATTTGCATCGGGCATACTCGCCGGGTATCACAACGCC
>DATNFD010000036.1:0-3402 GCA_035606555.1 Occallatibacter sp. | reverse complement strand
CTACGCATTGTCCAGATGGGGCGGCGATGTCCGCAATGCCCTCGCCCGGTTCAGTGTTCCCGAAGGGGTCCAGATGATTGCAAGCGAGGAGCAAATAGACTTGCTTCGCACCTATTGCTACGAGCATTGGGACGGACGTCTTATCGTTCATTCGATAATACAGATCGGAACCGGCCATCTGTATCACGCTGCATGCCGAAGCATTCCAAACATCAAAGACCAGCTTTGATGGTAGATATAACATTTCAAAATCCGCAATCCACTACTTAGCCAATCCACGCATCGACAGTCTTTGCCTTCCCGTTGCTACTCCAATAGAGTGAGATTTGTGGCAGAAACCCAGCAAGATCGCCATACGGGGGATAGGCATGGAGCGACCGGTTATTTCGGTGGCCACCACCATGTACAATTCCGAGCGCTGCATCACAGCATTCCTCCATGCAATGACGCGAGTTCTGGAAGAGATCGACTGTGCGTGGGAAATCGTTGTCGTGGATGATGGAAGCTCCGATAACAGCGTGAGCGTGTGCAGGGAGATCGTCGAAACCGACGAGCGCATAACTCTCGTCGAGCTCTCGAGGAATTTCGGCCACGAGCCTGCGCTGCTCGAAGCTATGAGGCAAACCAAAGGCGATTTTGTCTTTCTCATCGATTCGGATCTGGAAGAGCCTCCCGATACCCTGTTCGAAATGCTCGACCTCCTCCGGGAGGAGGTGACCGTGGATGTGCTCTATGGCGTGCAGAAAGTCCGCCGCGGCACAATTCAGCATACGCTCCTGGGTTGGCTGTCATACAGAGTGTTCAACAGACTCTCGGGGGTGCCGATCCCCAACGATGTGCTCACCGTGCGCCTGATGACGCGCCGGTATGTCGATTCCCTCCTGCGCTACAATGAACGCACCATTGCCTTGGCGGGCCTGTTTGCCTTGGCTGGCTTCGAGCAACGCGCCATTCCTGTCGAGAAGGGTTACAAGGGCTACACATCCTACACCTTCGCGAAGCGAGTGGCGGTATTCCTGCGCTACCTGATCATCTTCACCTCGGTTCCTGCCAATGCGATCACGGCCACCGGGCTAGCGACAGCAGTATTCGCTGCGACCTATGCCGGCTATGTATTCGGCGCGTACTGGCTGACGACCGACCCAGTCGAAGGCTGGACAACCCTTGTCCTTCTGGTCCTCTTCTTCAATGGGCTTCTTCTGACCAGTGTCGGTATCTGTGCTGCCTATCTCTCCTTCATATTCCAGGAGGTGAAAGGACGGCCGGTCGCCATCGTGAAGGAGAATGGCGCTACGCGCTCGATCGCGCCCGTACCCCGCATCAAGGAGCGGATCTGATGCGCCTCGTCGATCAACAGAACAGGCAAGGACCGTTGCACAATTCGATCGGAGCCGCCGGTCGCAATCCCGCCGAGGCGGACGAGCACAGGGTGCTTGCCGCATATCAATCATTGTACGCCCAGCATGGAGCGGCACCGGTGTCGCTGGGCCTGCGCCCGACCTCGCAGGCGGTGCGCTTTCGAGCAGTGCTTGAGAATTTCCGGGACAGCCCACCCGAAAGCTTGATCGATCTCGGCTGCGGTTTCGGAGACCTGTTGCCCTTTCTGAGGGAGGGCGGCTGGGCTGGCACTTATCTCGGACTGGACATGATGCCGGAATTCATCGAGGTTGCGCACGAACGCCACGAGCGTGATCCGAGCGCGTTCTTCATGGCCGGGCACGTATTGACGCAGGAGCTTCCAGCCAAAGGCTTCGACTGGTGTGTGGCGCTTGGCCTGTGCAATCACCAGCGCGAGGCTGGGGCCATGGCTTTCATAGAAGCCCTCATCGCCCGCTCCGTCGCGCTCGCACGCCGGACAGTCCTCGTCGATTTTCTCAGTACGACATCGGACAGGCGACGGGACGATCTGTTTTTCACCGATCCCTCAGCGGTTGCCGCCTTGGCCCTCCGCCACAGCCGCCGCGTTGTCGTCGATCATTCCTACATGCCGTTCGAGTTCATGCTGAAAATCCGCGTTGACGACTACGTTGTGCCGAATGAGCCATTTTTTTCCGAACCACTCTGACAAGCACTCGCTCCTGACTCGGGCAAGCGCCGCACAGGGAACAGCGGGTGCGCGTATGAACGGATATCCAGTTGGCGTCCAACATAGCGAGCCGCTTCGGTCCCCATGTTGAAGAGCAGATCGACGGTCGAAACCTTGGGCTCGAATTCTCCCCAAAGCTGGGAGTATGGCCGATAGCCCGCATAGTCCATCCACTCCACTTCGATTCCGGCGGATGCCATGGCTTCCTCATCGAGATAGGTCCTGGCTGCAGGTGCCGTCAGGTACCGCGTGGCGCCCGCTGCCTTGCACAAGAGAATTATCCGCTCGGTGCGATCGAGATGATCCAGCGCTTCCGCGGGGATATAGTTGCTGGTGCGGCTGATCACAGTCCCAATACGGAGGTAGTCTGCAAAGCGGCGGAGCAGCCGCTCATTGACGACAGTCAGCAAGGATTCGGCAGCGAGCTCGCCATAGAGCGGCTCCAGCCAATCCAGGACCTCCGCGAAGAACGCAGCCTTACGATAGGCATGACGAAAGGAGGCGAGATGCTTGACCGCCCACCGAGGATCGGCGATGCGCGTTTCCTCGATGCGCTGGCACGTCGAGAGACGACCGGAGCTTCTCACTGGCACGGTGAGCCAGATAAGGCCCGACTGGGTCTTGATTTGATTGCGGTTGCGCCAGTCCTTGTGCGTATACTGGACGCTGTCGGCTATGAGGAACTCGTCGCTTTTCCGTATGAGGTCGAAGTACCCGCGCCAGGGAATGTAGTTGGATTGGTTGATGCAGATCGTCTTGGTCATTGTCCACCTGAGCTTGAGCGACCATAGTGCTGCTTTAGGCCGGCATCTCCCAGAACCGCGGCGCCGCGCCATGTTCCATCATTCGCTTGAACGAGGATGACAATGGGGGCCCAGGGTCTCATCTATCTCGTCCTTACGCTGTTCCTCTCGCTCTATGGCCAACTCGTGCTCAAGTGGCGCGCGCTCGAGATTGGCAAGACTTCCGCCGACCAGGGGCGCCTAGGGTTCGCCGCCTCAATGCTGCTCGACGCCTGGGCTCTGACTGCCATAGTTGCTTGCGGGCTTGGCCTGCTCGCATGGATGTACGCGCTCAATCACGTTGCGCTGGCACGGGGATACGCGTTTCTCGCCCTGCTCTACGTCCTCGTTCCTCTCTGCACTTGGTGGCTATTCGACGAGCGGCTGGCGCCGCTACAGATCGGGGGGATCGGATTGATCGTGCTGGGAGTGATCTTGGTGGGGCTCGGCACCGCGGAATAGCAGGGCCTTGCGCAACGTCGGCAAACCGGCCGGCATTCTTCGAGCCAATAGGTGCATCATGTAGATATCTCA
>DATNFD010000035.1:0-7999 GCA_035606555.1 Occallatibacter sp. | reverse complement strand
ATGCGTAGCTGGAGACGCGACTCGCGGACATGTGACCGATAAGCCAGACGAACGCGGTGAATGCGACGAGCGAGCCGAGCACAATGAGATAAAGGAGTGCGCCTGCCGCTCGCAATGAGATGTGAGGGAAGGGATGCATCTCTCCGAAGCCCGCGGATAGCGCGAACAGCCCGATGCCACCGAGCATCATGGTTGCGCCTGCGGTGACGGGCCGCGACTTCGGCAGATCCATGGAGCGGTTGAAGACTGATCCGAGCGTCCAGCCCACCGACCCGGCGAGAACCGCAACGCAAGGCAGGAGACCGAAGGTGCGATCTTGCCCGCGAAGGAGCAGAATGGCTACGCCGCTGAACCCGATGAGAGTGGCGATGATGGCGCCGGGGCGGAGGTGCTTCTCCCGCAGGATCGCAGCTTCGGCAATGAGCGTCATGATAGGGATGGTGGCGGCAAGTACGGAGACGACACCGGAGGGCACAAATTTTTCGGCCCAGAAGAGCGGAGCGTACTCGGCCACAAAAAGGAAGAGCGCCACGATGCTGAGATTGCGCCATTGTCGAGGAGTTGGCGCGGCCGCACCCCTGAAACGCATGAAGGCGTAGAGCAGAATTCCGGCGGTGAAGAAGCGGGCTGCGGCCGCAAATAACGGCGGCAGTTCTTCGACAGCGATGCGGATGGCGAGGAAGGTCGTTCCCCAGATCACGTAGACGGCGAAGAAGGAGAAGAGCATGCGCGCGCGGTAGGTCCGCTGCTCTTTACTGACTTCGACGGCACTAACCACCGAATCTGCCATAGATGGTTACCATATTTACATCCTCGATGTAACCTGTCAACATTGATTGAGGGGTTAGCGGTGAAAAGCGGTTCGATGAAGTCGGGGAACTCAGCTGCGAGGGGGCGCATATTTGAACGGACAGGCGGGCACCCCGTGCTTGACCTTGTGAATACCCTGGACTGGCGGTTTCGGGCGTCAGGACCGGAGGAACTGCTGGAAGGTTACAACGACGTTGTGCGTTTTACGGAACAGACCGGTTTGATGGCTGCGGCAGATGCGCGGAAGCTGCTGCGAAGCGTACCTGAGAGCAAAGGCTTGAAGATCGTTGCGGCGGTTCGGGAGTTGCGAGAGGCCGCGGCGGAAGTGCTGTATGCGGCAGTGGATGGGAACAGCCCTGCACCGTCCGCATTGAAGCGCCTGCAAGAGTGTTTTGCTTCGGTCAAACAGCATGAGGAACTGCATTGGGACGGCGAGAAGCTGGGATGGAGATTGCTGCAATCCGGTTCGGCTGCCGACGGCCCGCTGTTGCTGCTGACTCTGAGCGCGGCAGATTTCATGACCTCGGAACAAATGCACTTGCTGCGAGAGTGCGGCAACACAGAGTGCCGGTGGCTTTTCGTGGACACGAGCAAGAATCACACGCGGCGATGGTGCGATATGAAGATCTGCGGAAACCGGATGAAGGCGCGGCGGTTCAAGGCTCACCTGCGAGGTGAGGTTGGCGTCCAGAAGGCTTGAGCTCTTTGCCCGGTGTGAGTCGTTCGCAGTCCGACCCGCTCATCGCGATGAAGCTTCGATGAACGGGCACAGCGGGGCCGTAGTGGAGCTTTGCACGCACAGGCTGGTTGGAGAACGGCACAGTGTTGTTCAGTGATCGGGGGCGAAGTTGTAGGATTGCGGCATGCGCGTCATGGCGGGGCTATCTGTGCTGTTCTTTGGGGCGAGCTGCGTGTTTGCTCAGAACGCCGGGACTGCCGAGCCAAAGAATTCGCAGGACCTTCAGACAGCCTACTGTCCGCAGACTCACCAGCTGGAAGCGGAGCCGTCGCAGAAGTTCTTCCTTGACGGGATGATCGGCAAGCGCCATGTCCGTATGTATCTCGATCGGGGCGGATCCGGCGTAGTCGGTCTTTTCTTCGACATCGGCGGGACTTGGGAAACAACGCTGCTCGGAGGCACGTGGAACAATGGCCAGATCGACGCGTCCGATGCGACCGAACTTCATGTCGCCACGGGGCACCTGACTGCATCGCTCGCCAAAAATCGCCTGACCGGCACCTGGACCGCTTCCAACAGCAACCAATCCGAACCTGTTGAACTCATCACGATTCCGGAACCATCCTGTGACGGGAAGGGAACCTGGAGGCGTTTCGAGGATCCTGATTGGCCGGTGACGTTTGCTTACCCCGCCTCATGGCACCTCGAACAATCTGAGGGTGACTCGATCACCGTGACTTGTCCCAATCCATCTGAGATCGCATTCGACCGGCACATCACGGTCTATCACGGAGCCGGTGTACCAGCAGGGCCTACGAACCTTGTCCAGTGCGGGAAGTCATGGATCTACGGATATCAATGCCGATGCGACCAACAAGACTCTCAGGGCTGCTCGGTAGCCAAGGTCAGCAGACTGAACGCCGCGACAATTCTTGATGTCAGCGAACGAGAGCATCGTATTTACTGCCTTGATGGTGGGTATGTAGCAGCTGGCGAGGGTGAGGACCGCATCATTTTGCTCCGCGATCAATGGCTTGAAATCGACTCTCCGGTCAACACATCAGAGATGGTTAACCGGATCGTAGGTTCGATCATTTCGCGCAAGAAAGAACAACAATCTCGAAGGTAGCAGCTAGTCTTCGCGATGAAACAGCAGTGAGTTTGCCTGCTGCACCGGCGTCATCAGCACGCGCGCAATGTTCACGTGCGCCGGACGCATTGCCGCCCACACGATCACCTCGGCCACATCTTCCGGCTTGAGCGCTTTCACACCTTTGTATACCTTTGACGCGCGTTCCGTATCCCCGTGGAAGCGGACGAGGCTGAAGTCCGTCTCCACCATGCCAGGATCTACGGTCGTCACACGGATCGGCGTTCCGAGCACGTCCTGCCGCAATCCATCATTAATGGAACGCTCGGCCGCTTTGGTTGCGCAATAGACTGCCCCGTTGGGGTAGGTCATCTCTCCTGCAGTCGATCCCAGGTTGATGACATGGCCGCGGCCGCGCACCACCATCCCCGGCACTACTGAGCGCGTCACATACAGCAGGCCCTTCACGTTGGTATCAATCATCTCTTCCCAGTCCTCGATTTTGCCCATGTAGAGTTTGTCGAGTCCGCGGCTGAGGCCGGCGTTGTTTACGAGGATGTCGATTTCTGCCCAGTCTGACGGCAGTCCATCGATCGCGTTCTGCACCGCACGGCGGTCGCGTACGTCGAGGTCGATGGAGTGCACGGCCGGGGCTCCGCGTTCCTTGGCCTTAGAAGCGACTTCGGCCAGACGCCCTGCGCGGCGCGCTGCCAGCAGGAGCTTCGCTCCCTGATCTGCAAATGCGAGAGCCGTTGCCGCACCGATACCCGCGCTGGCTCCGGTGACAAAGACGATCTTTCCGTGGAGGTTCATGTCATCATCCTAGCGAACTTCACGCCTGAGAAGACGTGACGCCAGCCACCATTTGTTCGGCCGAATAATTTTACGAGCTCCTTGTCTGTTGCCTGGTACAGCTACCTTCCTGATCCCTGCTTTGCCCTCTTCTGCGCCATCCGATACTGCCCCACAGCCCAGTCTTCGTTGGCCAGACCTGAGCGCCTGGCTTCTTCGAATATCTCCGCCAAATGATCGGCGAGGCTTAACCGGGTGTTTCGGCTCCTGGCGGCCTCGCGCAGGAGCATCGTATCTTTGGCGCCGAGGTCGATTGTGGCTCCCGGCTGCTCGGGGGGATGCAGCATGACATTGCCGTATGCCGCGTAGAAAGGTGATTGAAACAGGGCACTGTTTACTGCCTCCAGAAACACGCCAGGATCGATCGCCTGCGACTCCGCATAGACAAATGCTTCGCTCAGCGATTGAATCATGGTGCTAATCAGGAAATTTCCGCCCACCTTGAGCGCGTGCGCCTGCCAGGGCTCGTTCCCTACAACCGAAATTCCGCGCGACATTGGCTCCAGGATGGGCCGCGCGCAATCGACGTTTTCTGCAGATCCGGCGACGACGATCCAGAGCTTGCCGGCTTCGGCAACCTTGGGACGGCCAAACACCGGCGCGGCGACAAATGGAATCCCGCGCCGAGCATGTTCTCGCGTCAGCCGTTCTGAGAGCGCCACGCTGATGGTGCTGCACGAGATGTGTAGGGTAGAAGGCGTCAGGGCTTCCATTAATCCGTTGGAGCCGAACAGCACCTCCTCATGGGCATGATCGTCGAAGAGCATGGTGATGACGGCGTCCGCGCCGAGTTCCGCCTCCGCCGGGGTGCCGGCGACGATCGCTCCTTCGCGCGCCAGCGGTTCGGTCTTTCCTTCAGTCCGATTCCACACGGCGAGTTCGTGCCCGGCGGCGATCAGGCGGTGAGCCATTACTGTTCCCATCTTGCCCAGTCCGAGAAAACCAATTCTCATCGATTCGATCCTTCCCTTTTCAGTTCGCTCCAACTCGTGGCGCGCACCCGGGAATGCCCGGCTAAACTGAATCTTCGATGCTCAGAACAGTCAGAGCGACGCGTTATGTTGTGCCGCTGCGCGAAGGCGGCTCTCTGCCTGCGATTGTAGAAGCAGACGACCTGGGTTTGTACGTTGTGAAATTCCGCGGCGCAGGGCAGGGAATCCTCGCCTTGATTGCAGAACTTCTTGCGGGCGAGATCGGCCGTGCTCTCGGCCTGAGGGTGCCAGAGATTGTTTTCATGGAGATCGATCCGGCGCTGGGCCGCAACGATCCAGACTACGAGATTCGGCAGCTTCTCAAGGCCAGCCCAGGCCTCAATCTGGCGCTCGATTATCTGCCCGGCTCCACGATGTTCGACCCTGCGGCCCGGGATACGGCGCCCACGGACGAAGCATCGATGCTTGTCTGGTTTGACGCCTTCACGCAAAATATCGATCGCACTCCGCGGAATGCGAATCTGCTGGTATGGCACCGCAAGCTCTACCCGATCGACCACGGCGCGGCCCTCTTTTTTCATCACGACTGGCCGACACGGGAGCAGAAGGTCGCATCGCCATTTCCGCAGATCAAGGACCATATCCTTCTCTCGTGGGCCAAAGACATCCGTGGTGCGGCCGCCGCCGCTCACCAGCGCCTCACCCAAACTTTGCTTGCTGAAATTGTTGATTTCATTCCCGATGAATGGCTCGAATCTATTTCCGATGGGATTCCCCCCGCTGACCGCCGGGAGGGCTACATGCAATTCTTTACGCGGAGACTCGAGTCTTCCACTGCATTTGAAGAGGAGGCCATTCGTGTCCAATCCGGCCTCGTTTGATTACGCCCTCCTTCGCGTCGTCCCTCGCGTCGAACGGCAGGAGTTCATCAACGCCGGCGTCGTGGCTTTTTGCCTGGAGAAGCGCTACCTTGCGGCCCGTATTCATCTTGATGAAGACCGTCTTCGCGCTTTATGGCCGGAGGCTGATGTCGAGCTCGCGCGCGAACATCTCGAAGCCGTCCGGCGCATCTGTGACGGCGATCCGGCAGCCGGCCCGATCGCAAAGCTCTCGCAACGAGAGCGCTTCCACTGGATCACTTCACCGCGCAGTACCATCATCCAGCCCTCACCCATCCACACGGGGGTATGCGATGAAACCGGAGATGTGCTTGATCGCCTCGCAAAGCAGTTTCTGCTTTCGGCGGACTCCTCAAGTCAGCTCAGGTCAGCCGAATAAATTCCCGAAAGCCGTTCTGAAACAAGGTGGGCTTCCAGCGCTTACAACCTCACCGCGATTGGCGCAGCCTAATCCTCTCTGTGTGGCGGCCAGTTTGTGTTTCTGTCGAGCAATGAAACGTCATTATCGAGTTGCTTGATTTAGGAAGAGAAGCGGCAGAGACCGGTTGTCGAATTCGAGAAGGATTGGCACTTCTCAGTGGGTCTTCTTCACTGCCAAGTCAATGTAATATCTGCCGTCTTTGGCACCGATTAAATACGAGGTGGAGAGGTCATTCACGTTGTCCTGGCCGCCGTAAGTGACGATCATCCGCCCAACGGGAGGAAGCGCCGGCACGTATGTGACTCCTCTGAGCGTGTACTCCAGGTGTTCATCGTGCTGTAGTGGCACGAAATGGATATCTCGCAGTCGATATTTAAAGTCCTGGCCCAAAGATCGGAAGAATCCCTCCCGATCTTGCTGCTCCACGCCCTGCCAATAGACGAGTTTGCCAAGCCGCGTCTCGTCTTTGTTCTGGAAAAACTGCTGATAGAGTTTTTGAAGCTCGGCTTTTGACGTTGCGCCGTCCGCGGCGTGCGCTGTCAACGCAACGACGAAGAACGATATGAAGATTCCGGACTTTAACTTACTCATCGTCCCTTCCTCTTCTTGCGCTTGCTGGCCGAGAATCCAACCGCTGCAGCGATCCAGATCTGAAGCATTTCCATTTGTGGTTCAATCGTCGTCAGCTGCGGCGTGGGCGGACAGATCGCTTTTGCCGCGATTGGGGTGTGCGGCCGAATCTCGAGTCACGTTTCAGGAGAAGATCGCAAGCGTGGAGGGCTTCGGATTCGAACGTCGGGCTATCGGCGGGGATGAGGCGCCAATGGCCAATTTTGCCGCCAAGCAAATCAATGGGGCGGAGCGATGGGAAGTCTCGAACGACTTTGGGATCGTCAAGATTGGCGGTTTCAGAGAAGACTAACCAGAGTCCGTTGTCTTCCGGATGCTTAGGGCTATCCCTCAACATGACCAGGATTCTGTCACCGGCGTAGACAGCAAAGCCCGAAAACATGGGTTTGACTTCCGGCTCAAGCGGAGCCAGCGCTTCGGTGATGAACGGGTAAGGAGCAGATTTGCGTTTAGTCCTGGACGGATTGGCGATTCCGTTGCGCCTGGGCATAGCGCAAGGATAGCGCGAAAGGATTTCAAAATCGAAGAGGCAGTTACGAATCAAATCGCAGCTTGCGAGCAGCCCGGGGTCGCAGTGACTGATGACTCGTAAATCACGGCGCGGAAAGAAATTGCACAATCTCGTGCATTACGCGAGCACTCTGATCAGTCTGAAAGAGAAACTGAGCGTGTGCAGAACCATCCAATATGATCAGCTGTTTTGGCTGAGGAGCCTTTTCGTACTGTGCTCGGATACCAGGCAGTCTCGGGCCGCTGCCGCTGCTGTCTTCGCGCGCGACGATAAACAACGCTCGTGACTTCAAACCGTCCGCCGGCAGGTTTGGAGCAGCACCGAGCAATACAACCCGGTCAATTTCGCCGGGTGTGGACTTGATGGAAGCATCTCCCGCTGTAGCGCCGCCGAAACTCCCTCCAACTACCGATACCTTCTTTGCGCCGTGCGCTTTGAGGTAACGAACGGCGGCGAGAACATCCTTCTGAAACGGTGCGTTATCGAAGGCGTTCTGGCCGGGACCTTTCGAACAGCCGTAGCCTCTGAAGTCGATGGCAAGTACTCGAAAGCCTGCCGATGTGAGCGACGATGCCTGATCGTGCCAGCTTTCCTTGTTGAACCTGCCGCCGTGAGCCAAAACGACAGCATTGCCAGCACGACCATAGAGATCAGCGCAGACCTGCCCACCATCGTCGGTTGCGAATGAGACGGTCTGCTGTGCAGACGCCGCGACGGCTAGAACCAATGCGAGGGGAAAGATTCGAAGTGCCGGCATGGGCAGATTATATGGTCGTTGAGCAGACATGATGAGAGCGATTAAGTCCCATTTGAACCCGGCCTTGAGCCAATTCAGCCGGATTCAAGTCGACCACGGGTGGTTGGGCACCAGTGTCCTCTTTGCCGTTTTTTCGCCCTGTTGGGGGGCGACCGGGCGCCGATTGGCAAAAATCGAAAGTCTGCGTACAAGCGTTGGAACCATCACTGTCTGGCGCTCCCCTGGGTCCGTTTCTCAGGCATACCCTTCCGCTGCGGATATCATCTAAACGAACTCGCGGACGGGAAAGGACATACGCCATGCGCAAGGTTCTCATTGCCATCGCCGTTATCGTGGTCGTCGTCATCGCAGGGGCAGCGATTTTCGTAGCCACCTTCGACGTGAACAAATATCGAGGGACGATTCAGGCACAACTTCA
>DATNFD010000034.1:0-3134 GCA_035606555.1 Occallatibacter sp. | reverse complement strand
CGATTGCGGCAAGCACCTTCTGAAGCGACCCCGATGAGCCAACAATCTCTTCATAAATGGATCGCTGAACGATGTCTTCCTGGAGCACTCGGTTCTCGAGCAAGAGTTGTTCTTTGAGAGATTTGATCTCTTCATAGGCCAGGGCGTTCGACACTGCAATCGCCACGATGTTCGCAATGTCTTGCAACAGGCGCACCTGCGTGGCTGTGTGGCTGCCGTTTTCCCTGGACAGAAACTTGATGGTACCGATCAGTTGGCCCTGCTTGATCAGCGGAAGGTCGATGTAACTGCGGAACCGGGCATTGAATAGAGGTTCATCACTATCAAAAGGCCGCTCATTCCCCAGGTCTGGAGCTATAAACGGTTCGCCGGATTTCATGATCTCGCTGATCGGATGGTGGCTGACCGGTATCTGCAATGGAGGCGGGTCAACCTTGATGCTCGATGCGTAACGATTGAGAAAACTTTCAACGGACTCCCCTCGCTCGTGAGACACACCTTCAACGTGCGCCCAATAGGAAGTGACAATCTCACCTTTGAGTATAACGATCGCGATCGCGTCGAAATGTATTATCGGCGTGAGCGCTTCATTCAAGGAACCCAGCAATTCACACATCTCGAGTTGGTTGCCAATCACTTGCGCGACCTCAAGGATGAGTTGTGCTCTTTTCTCAGGCATGTTGTTGTTGAGCCTCCCGAATCACGTGGAAACCTATATCACCCTGTGTAGCTCATGGAGTTCGCGCCTACAACTGACGCTAAACGCCTTCAGGGGATCTCTCTCGTTGAGCTTCTTTTCACGAAGTTCCTGGACGGAGATGTTTTCAGCTCCAAACTGAGTGAGAATCAGGTCGAGGACTGCTTCCGCTTCGTTAATGACTCGATCGGAAGCAAACAATCGAATGCGGCTGGCGATTCCGTAAAGTGAGACCGCCCCTTCAAGCTCCGATTCAAGGTTCCCGTCATCATCGTTGAGGTTGTGCGTCGCCGACGTGACATAAAGTTTAGAAGCGTGGTCTATGAAGTCGGAATAGGTAGTCTCTCGCTTGGTGATTTCCCGTTGTAACAGATCTCGCTTGTGTCGAGTTCGTTCACTTACCCATGTGCTTGCTAATGATGCGAGACCTCCAACTAAAGCACCCATGATGGCCGCCAGGCCGTTTGATAATCCACCATCCATAAAATCTCCTTCTTACTGACCTGATATGTTGCGGGAGTTCGCCGCTAGCCATCTGGGTGCAATTCTGTGCGAAGGCAGCCCAATGTGAATGTGCGGTCCTGTGGCTTTACCCGGCACTGCAAAATGGAAAGCAGTAAATGGAATGCCGTTGGCGCGCAGGTATCCCATCAACGTCTGCCCTTCGTTGCTATCGGGGTTAACTCCTACGTCCATTGCGTTGCGATGGTCGTAGCCCCAGCGATCATGCAGCGCTGACTGCCCGAACGCGCCGATCGGCAATGCGCGACCGAATCTTCGAATGAAAAATTGCTTGATGCCGGCTGCGTTCGCGAGTGACCACGCGCCCGCACCGCCGTACCGGATGTAGGCGGTTGTCCGGACCAGCGTGTTCACTGCGCGCGGCATCGTACTCGGCCTCAGCTTTCGCGTGGGCTCTTCCGTCTCCGCCTCGACCAATGCTTCCGCGACAGCCATGTCTGCGCTCTTCAATTGCGCCTGCGTCTCGGCAACTTTCTCTCGCGTTCGCGCCGCAGCGTCTTCTGCAGCCTCCACCTCGCGCCGCGTGACGACTCCCTCTGCCAACAACTCTCTCACCATCGTGAGCCGCTCTTCGGCCAGTTTCGAGTCGCGTTCATATAGAGTGCGCAGTTGTTCAAGGTTTGACTTGTACTCAGCGGCTGCGCGCTCAAGCTGTGCGTCCAGCTTCTGCTGCGCTTGCGAAGGCTCAACCGGTGTCAACATCCCCAGAACGAGCCCCGCAAACGTCAGGAGCATAAACCGCACACTTTGACTTTTAAGTCTTCCCATCTTCACCTCACGCAGTTGCCTCTGTGGCCGGCGGCGCTGCTGCTGCCGGCGCCATTTCCTTGTCCTCATGTGTGGCGTCCCACTTAATCAGTTTGAGATCGAGAACGAAGATCGAATAGATCACCGGTACAAGCAGCAACGTGATGAACGTAGCAACCATCATCCCGCCCATTTGCGCGTAACACATCGGCTCCCACAGCGGTCCGCCATGCATCGCCAGCGGGACTAGCGCAAACACCAGGGCAAGCACTGTGATCATCACCGGGCGCAGTCGCATGATGCCGGCATCCAGCACCGCTTCCTCCAGCGGCTCGCCTTCCGCGTGCTTCTCTTCAATGAAGTCGAAGAGCACGATGATGTGGCTGACAATCAACCCAACGAGGCTGATGATCCCCAGGAAGGCCATAAATCCGAACGGCGTATCCATGATCCAGAGCGCCACCAGTCCGCCCACAACCCCATAAGGCACCGCCGCGAAGACGACAAAGGGTTTGATAGCATTCTTGAACTGATAGACCAGGCTCAGATAGATCGCGACTAACGAGATAATCAGCACGACCGTCTGATTTTTGAAACCCTTGACCTGCTCCTCTTCCGACCCGCCGAAATCCATGCGATAGCCCGAGGGGAGCTGAGCGGCAAACTCTGTAAGCTGCGAACGCGCGGCGCTCACGATCTCGGATGGCAGGTGACCGGGTTCGGCCATGCAGGAAACTGTGACCGTGCGGAATTGATTGCGCCGGCGGACTTTTTCGTTCTGCATCCCGTACTCGATCGACGAGATCTGACGGAGCGGCACCTTCTGTGACCCTTGCATGGAATAGACATACAGGTTCTGCATGTCGGCAAGTTGCGACCGCTCTTCCATGCGCAGTCGCGCCACGATCGGGATCTGCTTGTCTCCTTCGCGCAGCACCGAAACCTGGCTACCGTTGATCCCCGTCGCCGAGGAAGTGGCCACGTCGAGGTTAGTGATGCCTGCCACGTTAGCGCGGTCGGAGTCTGTTTCAAGTTTGACTGTGAAGTTCTCCTCCCCCCAGTCGTCGCGCACCCGCTGAGCGTAAGGAGTGGCTCGCAGTATGTCTTTCACCTTCTCCGCTTCCTGGCGCAACGCCTCCATGTCACTGCCGGAGATGCGGATTTCGAC
>DATNFD010000033.1:0-13201 GCA_035606555.1 Occallatibacter sp. | reverse complement strand
TCCGGAAACGCCGGCAGCCGCATCCTCAACGAACTCCAGTCCCGCGGGCACGAGGTCACCGCCGCCGTACGCAACCCTGAGAAACTCCCCGCCGGAACCAAATCCGTTCGCGACGACCTCAGCAGCGTCAACCGCATCGCCGAAATCATCACCGGCTCCGATGCCATCGTCAGTGCCTACATGCCTCCGCCCGACGACACAGACCAGCTCGTCACCGTCACCGGTCGACTTATCGATGCAGCCCGCAAAGCCGGCAACCCCCGCCTTATCGTCGTCGGCGGAGCCGCATCTCTCGAGATATCCCCCGGCGTCACGGTCCTCAGCTCCGGACATCTTCCCGCGCCATGGCTCCCCATTGCCACCTCCCACGCCAAAGCCTTAGACTTGCTCAAGACCTCCGACATTCCCTGGACCTACTTCAGCCCCGCAGGATTCTTCGAGCCCGGCCAGCGCACCGGCAAATTCCGTCTCGGCAAAGACCAGCTCATCACCGATACCAAGGGCGAGAGCCGCATCTCCTACGAGGACTACGCTATGGCTCTCGTCAACGAACTCGAACACCCCGCCAACATCCGCCAGCGATTCACCATCGGCTACTAACTCTCAGGAGTTTGGTTTTGCGTCTGAACTCTATTTCATCAACACCGACTGTCATCCTGAGCAGAAGTGCGCGAAGCCCACGCAGTCGAAGGACCCGCAGTTGCTTCTGTTCGCACGCGCTCTACCATCGAGTGCTGAAAGATAATCCTCTATGAACTTCCTTCGCACTGCGCTCCTCCCTCTCCTCTTCGTAATGTTCCTGGCCGTCACGACCCCGGCCAGAGCACAGTCGACCTCCGACGAGCAACAACTCCGCGCAGTCCTCGACAACTACACCAAAGCCGTCAACACTCTCGACCCCGACCTCATCTCTTCTATCTGGTCGCATAGCCCCGATGTCTCCTTCATCCACCCGCGCGGAACCGCCATCGGCTTCGAGCACATCCGCAACGAGTTCTACAAAGACACCATGGGCCTTTTCTCAAAGCGCGAACTCATCCTCGAGAAACCCGCGCTACACATCTACGGCGACTCCGCGTGGTCCCAGATGACCTGGACTTTCCACGCCACGTTTAAGGACGGCCCTCAGATCACTACCACCGGCCGCGAAACGCAGATCTACCACAAAGAAAACGGCACTTGGCACATCGTCCACGTTCACTATTCCGGCCCACCCGACATGCGCCCTCTCAAAGGCTTCTAAAACTCTACCTTGTACTTGAAGCAGCTTTTTCGCCAGACACCCGACATCCCGAAGAGATGTGCGACGATCCCTCGTCCCCTCTTGTAATCTCATCTCCAAGATGAAGAACCCTCCTCTGGCCCTACTTATTTCCCTTCTCGCCTTCGTCGTTCCCTGTGCACAATCTCAAACCACCGCCCGCCCTCCCATGACGGAGCTCGCCGCCGCCGGCGATCAGCCCGACAACCCCGGCCCTCTCGCCACCGCTCTCTCTCCCAGACTCAAGCACCACGACATCCTCAAAGCGATGAAGCTCGTCGCCGACTGGCAGATCAAGCACTCCGACGACCGCTACAATATCGACTGGACCTACGCCGCGCTCTACGATGGCCTTCTCGCCGCATCGCGCACCACCGGCGACTCGAAATACCACGACTGGATCTTAAAAGCTGCCCGCGGCTACAAATGGCAGCTCGGCCCTCGCTTCGCGCACGCCGACGACGAAGCCATCGGCCTCACTTATCTCTCCCTGTACAGCGAAAGCCACAATCCAGAAGAGCTCGCCCCCACCCGCGAAGGCATGGACAAGCTCATCGCCCGTCCCGACGACCCCGCCAAAAACCTTTGGTGGTGGTGCGACGCCCTCTACATGGCTCCCAAAGTTCTCGCCGAACTCTCCCTCGTCACCAAAGACCACCGCTACCTCGACTTCATGGACCACGAGTGGTGGCTCACATCAGGCGCACTCTACGATCCTGCCGAGCACCTCTACTACCGCGACGACCGCTTCCTCAACCAGCGCGAAGCCAACGGCCAGAAGATCTTCTGGTCCCGCGGCAACGGCTGGGTCCTCGCTGGACTCGCCATGGTCCTTCAGCGCATGCCCGACAACTATCCATCACGCTCAAAGTACATCGAACAATACAAGCAGATGGCCGAACGCATCGCCTCGCTCCAGCCATCCGACGGTGTATGGCGCGCCAGCCTGCTAGATCCGGGCTCCTACCCCAATCCCGAAATCTCCGGCACTGCCTTCTTCACCTACGGCCTCGCCTGGGGAATCCACCACAATCTTCTTGATCGCAAGATGTATCTGCCCATCGTCACAAAATCCTGGCAAGGCATGCTCACCCACATCTACGCCGACGGCCGCCTCGGCTCCATACAGCCCATCGGCGGAGAGCCCGGGAAGTTCAAGCCATCCTCCAGCTACGTCTACGGCGTGGGCGCATTCCTCCTCACCGGATCCGAACTCAATCAACTCGCGAAGTAAACAGAGGGCGAAGCATATCTGTGGACGCTCCATTCATAGAATCCAGCTGGGTGATCGTCCTCTGTGCAAGAGTTCGTTGTAAATTTTGTAACAACGGCATGACTTCAGGCCGGGCCATCAAACGTCAGAGAATGATGCCTGGACCTTAGCCCCTGCCTGTTTTCTCTTCGTCGCACTCGACGCAACCAACTCGACGTCACTGCACCGAATAAATCACCGCCCCATTCGTCTGAAGGGGCACCGTCACCTTTCCATCTCCCACCTTCACCTCGCCCGCTGACATTGGAAACAATGACTTGAACGACGTACAACCCGCCAGCCCGGTCCTCGCCAGACCAAACGTCACATTCCGCGCTGCCGCGTCCTTGCTCACTACCACCAGAATCCGCTCCGCCCCACCCGTCTTGCATCCGTCTCCAAGGCCCTTCCCCCGCAGATACGCAATCGCCGTGACATCCGCCATAAGATCCTGCTGATCCCCGGTTGCAAACGCCTCATGCTGCGACCGCACCTGGAACAGACCCGAAGTCCACGCAAACATCTCCTGCTCCGTCTGCGTTCGTCCCGCGACGGTAAACGCATCGTGACTGCTCGACGTGAACCCACCCGGAAAATCGCGCCGGTTATCCGGATCGTCTCCGCCTTCCATGGCAATTTCGTCTCCGGTGTAAACCTGCGGCATCCCGCGCAGCGTGGCCAGCAGCACAAACGCCAGCTTCAATTTCTCCGCACTTGCTCCTTGCTCGGAAACAAACCGCTTCGTATCGTGATTCCCGAAAAACGTCACCAGCCGTTCCGCATGCGGATAAAGATGGTCCTGCCGCAGCACTCCCTTCAGCGCCGTCATCGGCTTGTCGTGCAGCAACACATCCCCGATCGCGTAGAACATCGGGAAATCAAACGGCGTATACAGCCCCGTATCGGTCCCCTCGTGTGCGACGCCTCCCGCAAAAAACGAAGTCAGCTGAGGATCGCCGTTGAACACCTCGCCCACGGTAGTCAGCTTCGGATACACCGCCTTCAACTCGCGATGAAATTGACTCCAGAACCCCCGCCCTACATACGGAAACGTATCGATCCGAAACCCATCCAGCCCTGCCGTTTCCGTCCACCACATCGCATTCTCGATCAGGTACTTCGCAATCAGTGGATTCTCCTGGTTCAGATCCGGCATCGCATCCACAAACCATCCGTGCGTAATCTCCCACCAGTCCGCCGCCGTCGCATGCGGATCCGCTAGCTCCTCGATGTTGTATCGCGTCTGCGAGTGCTGCTCCGCGCTGCCGTGCAGCCAATCCGAAGCAGGTGGATCGTGTACCCAGGGACTCTCAAGACCGATATGATTCGGCACAATATCGAACACGATCTTCATCCCTCGCGCGTGCAGATCCCTTACCAGCTTCAAGTAATCGTCCAGTGTTCCAAAGTGCGAATCCACCGCATACAAATCCGCCGCCGCATACCCGTGATACGAGTCCTTCTCCGTTCCATTCGACAGAATCGGAGTCAGCCACAGCGTTGTCGCTCCAAGCCCCTTCAGATAATCCAGGTGCTCATCGACGCCCTTCAGATCCCCTCCATGCCATCCGCGCGGCGCCCCCGGATCATACCCGGGCTGATTATTAGCCGCCTCCCCATCTGCAAACCGATCCGTCATGATCAGGTACATCACATCTGCTGCGCTGAATCCCTGGTGCCGTCCGGCCTCAGCCTCTCTGGCCTTCAATTCCCACTCAGCGTGGGCCGATCCCCCACCATTGATCGCCCTGATCCGCAGTCGCTGCGCTCCGACGCTCCTCGTCGAGAGCCACAGAAACGCATAGTGTCCGTTTGCTGAAGCCTGCATCTTCACAACCCGCACTCTGCTCCCCTGCACCGAAAACCGCGCATCTTTAAGATTTTCCCCATACACCAGCAGCATCGGATCCGGCAGGTTCACCCACCAGTTCGGCGGATCGATCCTGTTGATCACCGGAACAGCCGTGGGCTGCGCAAGAACCACTCCGCCTGAAAGCAGAATCAGAACAACACACTGCACACACAACCTGCGTCGCATTCTCCGGTCTTGTGACCCCTCACAAAGAGAACGCCCAAACCATATAACGCCCACCTGCATCTCGCAACCCGGCTCCATGCCCTCCCAGATTCTTGTGGGAAGTCGCCAGCCATCTGCGCTATCCTCCGGATTGCCTGACGCCGTCGATCCCAGCTTCCCCGGAGCGCTGCATGCAGAAACCGCCCGTCCCTTCCAACGAGACCGACAGAATTGCGGCTCTTCACGCGCTCAACATCCTCGATACGCCTCGCGAAGAACGCTTCGATCGCCTCACTCGACTCGCTCGTCGTGTGTTCAATGTCCCTTATGTAACCATCAGCATGATCGATACCCACCGGCAATGGTTCAAGTCCGTTCAAGGCCTCACCATCTGCCAGACCTCGCGGGATATATCGTTTTGCGCACACGCAATTCTCTTCGATGACATCCTCTTCGTCGAGAACGCGCTCAAAGACGAACGCTTCGCAGATAATCCTGTAGTCGCCGGAGATCCAAAGGTACGCTTCTATGCTGGCTGCTCCTTAAATGTGAACGGCTTCAAGGCAGGCACGTTTTGCATCTTTGACAAAAAGCCGCGGTCCTTCTCGCCCGACGACCGTCAGCTGCTCAAAGATCTCGCAATCCTCGCCGAGCAGGAGCTCGCCGTATCGCAACCGGTTGCGGCCCCCTAGTCCGTCTCCGTTCTACTTCTTGGACGCGATGCTCTTCATCTGTTCCGGCGGAACCCGACGAATGACGATCTCCACGTTGCGCACGGTATCTTCCGCTTCAGCCCGTACCCACGGAGGCGCAGACACAGCTTCATAAACCCCATTCGCAATGAACTCGTCCGGCGCAACGGTCAACGGAAACGGTCCATGTTTGCTCATGCGTGCAAGAAAAGCGCCGGTGCTATCGCTATAGATCACTTCCTTGCCGATACGCAGCGCCGCTCCTTCCACAGGATTGCCATGCTCGTCTTTCACAATGCCCTGCACCAGGAGCTTCGCGATCGAGAAACTCTCCGAGTGCCCAGACATCATCCCGCTCACACGATAGAGATACGTGCTCATCCCAAACGTATAGCGCAGATGCCCGGTCGGATCGACATTTGAGGCAGCAGTAATCTGCATCGGGCCGAGAACCCTCACCGCCGCATTGAGCGCGAGTGCCTGCTGGAACGGATGATCGGGTCGAAACGGCAGGTACACGTTCTGGTAATCGGCCTGCAGCATCAACCGATTGCTTGTGAAGTTTCCCCCGAAGGCGACTGTCGTCTGCCCGTTGGTGCGCGAAATCAACTGCAGAAGACTGAGACGAGAGGAAAAGTTCTCACGGATCGTTCCCGAGAAGATGGTACTGGCCGGTCCACCCTCCGACTTGCTCTTGAACCAGTTCTCGCTAATCTCAAGCACCCGGCCGAAACGAGTTCCCGCATACAGATTTGTTCCCTGCGTGCCAAGCCCCGAACTCGACGAGGAAAACTGCCCGCCTCCGAAGTAAAGCTTTCCTACGTGGAAGTCGGCTGACAGCTGGTTCACCGCAGCCCGCTGCATCGCGCCCCCGAACGTAACCGGCTCCAGAAGATTTTGGTGCCCGGCGGTGATGCTGACAAATGCAAACGGCTTATACAACACCTGGGCATTGCCTTTGTCGACTTCGGAACTCAACGGACTAGCCAACGAGACACGCTGGAATGAATCTCCTGTCACCACATAGCTGGTCCTGAAGATCAGCTTCTCCGTCTCCGCGTCCATGCTGGCCGCGAAATACTTCTGGTTGGAACCGATGCCCCCCGTCACTGAAGCTCTCACCGATCGATTCGGCTGATACTCCAGTCCCTGCAAAAGGCTCTGCCGCCGCGAGAGGATGTTTCGTGAGAAGAATTTGAAATGGTTGCTGATCTTTCGTTCATAGAACAACATCCCCACAGGATCGTCGCTCGTCGCCGCGTTGAACAGTCCTGTCCCAAGCCAGGTCGAGGTCGTTCCCGCAAAGGCGTAATACTTCAATACGGTGTCTTTATGTGTTAGACCAATTCCGCGCACCGAGAAGTAATGGCTTGCGTCGAACACATCCGTGGGCAGGACAAATGGAACCGTCTCATCGCCCGTCAGCAATGTGAAGCTCTGAAATTGATAGCGATTCTCAGCTCCAAAGCGCAGGCGCCCGTCGAAATAGCCTAGGTCCACGCTCCCGGCATATTTCGGAGCTTTAAACTCGAGAGACCCACCCTGCGCGTTCAGCATGGTAGATGTTCCACCCTGCACGCGAAACACCTGAGCCCCGGCCCCTGTGGACAGCGCAATGACCATCCCGAGGAGCGCGCATTGGAGTTGCTGGTGCATCGCGAGGCCCTAGCGCTTGTTCCCGGTGCTTCCAGTCATTGTGGGCGATGCTGAAGCGAGTTGTAGATTGCTGTTTGATTTCGTCTGCAGCTTCTCTTCAATCTTGAAGTTCTCGAACTGAAAACTCACTTCGGTGGGAAGCGAATCCCGCGCGGCCTTAGCATCGAGCGGCACCTCGAGGATGCGCTTGCTGTGCGGGAAAATCGGAAATCCGGGACCTTCCTGTTTCTTTCTCCCGTTTGCTAACTGCGTCTGCAGAACGCGCCCGAAGTTGTCGCCCGTGTTCTCGACCTCGAGCAGGACCTTCTCGTGATCCTCATCCAGTTCGGCGCGCAACACGCGAACATCCGCTTTCTCTGGCTGCTGCTTGGGAAGCAGATAGACGGTGTGAGGTAACTGCAGCCGCACATTCATACCCTGTGCGGTGCGGAACGCGAACCCCGAGAACGAGGCGTAGATCACAAACCACGTTGGCCGCGACGGCCCACTCGCTTCGTAGAACACGTAGTAGGTCTGCTTCGGCTGAACGCGAAAGCTGGTCGCCGAAAGCTTCAAGTGGATATCCGGGTCGAGCGGCCGGTACTCGGCATCGCCCTTCTCCGAGACGCTAAAGCTCTTCGCCTCAAGCACCACGTTGAGCGGCGTGTCACTGTCGTTCACATACTCCACGCGTCCCTTGGCCGGGTTGCCAAGCTCGCTGATCACCGGCCGGACAGTCTGCGCCATCGCTCCGGAACTGACAGCGAGCACAAGAATCCCACGCATTAACAAAGGAAGTGCTTTCATTTTCCTACCTATGGGGATCAGAAGGCCTGAGCCTGGATCGTCAGGGTTCCGGTGTATACGCCGGCCGGCAGATTCGGCAGCGGCGCCAGGTTGATGTTGAACGTCATTACATCGCTGTTTGTGCCCGTCTTGTTGTATCCCCGTATCGGCACAGACGATACCTGCAGTCCTGCGTTGGCACCGCCAAAGGCTACGGTGTTGGTGAGGGCCGCGAATGCGCCGCCATTGTCTGATATCTGAAAATCAGCGGACGGGATGTTGTGTCCCGCTCCATCGCTGAGGGCGGCCGTGGAGGAGCTGAAGAAAGCATAGAGCTTCAAGCTGTTCACGCTGGGCCGCAGCACCCATGTTGTGGCGGCCGTCACGCCCGTGCTGCCCGGGTTGTTGGTGTTGCCAGCCAGCAAAGTGAAGTTCACCGCATGGCTAGACAGCGTGAGCGTGATCGAGTCTGGAAGGACCGCATTCAATGAGATGGGGCTCGCTCCCGAGTTCAGCACCTGGGAGCGGCCTGGAGCCGCAAACAGGATGGCTGCGAGAAACAGGGCCACCTTCGTTCCGAATTTGGTCGGCAGTCGCATCACGCGTTTTTTTCTCAGGATTGTCCGGCGCAGGTGAGAGGGGCGCATACCGCTGTTCCGCGGTTGCCGCCCCGCCGTTACAGTTGTTTAGAGCGCTTGTGCCTGGATGTTCAGCGTTCCCGTGTAGGTATTCGCAGGAAGCTGAGGCAGCGTACCGGTGCTCAGGTCGATATTGAAGGTCATGGCATCGGTGCGGCTTGCAGTACGATTCGTGGTAGTGATCTGAACATTTGCCAGCCGCAGACCGGCATTCGCCCCCCCGAAAACGACGGTGTTCGTCAACGCAGCCGCGGGAGTCGTGTTGTCCGTGATATAGAACGCAGAAGACGGAATGTTGTCTCCCGCGCCATCCGACAGCGCCGCAGTCGAACTGGTGAAATATGCGTAGACGTTCACATTGTTCCGGCCCGGAGCCAGCGTCCACGCGGTGGTGGCCGTCACGCCCGCAGAGCCAGCATTGGTTGCACTACCGGCGCTCAGCGTGAAATTCACGGCATTGGCCGACAAATTGAGGGTCAGCGATTCGGCTAGTTTTGCGTTTAAGCTAATTGCCTGCGCACCTGAGTTCACCTGCGCACAAGCAAAGGAGGCAGAGAGCGCTATCGCGGCCCCAGCCATCACAGCCCAAGAGATTCTTACGGTCTTCATCTTTCCTCCGGAATGTAGGTACCACAGAATTTCTTCGCCAGCATGTTCGCGAAGGCCCGGCTGATGCATGGCATCTCGTAACCTTTGGCGTTTATATGAGAAGCGATGAATGACTCCTATAGGACTTTGGTAATGCTGGTTCCTGATTTGGTCCAGGTGTTTCGTAGAAATCGGATCGACGCCCGCAAAGAGCTGCCGATGTTACCTGCAATATCATGAAAATAAGCAACTTAGAATGAGACCAGCGTATCCCTGTAAATGCGCATAAATAAAGACTTTAGTAACTGTGCCGTTTGTAATTTCCGGCCTTTCCCGTGCGTTGTGCTCAGTTCGAACGCTCTTTGAGAGTGGAAAAGCCGGGCGTTGGTCTTAGATCTAGTCAGCGTCTTGGATCACCTTGAACTGCAGAATCCTGATGCGTCCGCTTAGTCCTGCTCCGCCACGGGGCGCCATTCTCGGAAACCGCCCATCATCTGAAACTTGCCTGATTCTGGATGCGAAATCGATGTGAATGCCTTCGGAGTTCACGCTGTACGACCGCTAAGGCGAAAGGCTCGGATTTTTAAAGCCTTCATGCACGCCGAACTTGGCCTTCGCGCGAGCTTCGGGCTGAGCGCCGTTCGCCCTGTAGAATCGACTCATTCGCAACCCCATGCTCAGATTCTCCCTTAGGCTCGTCCTCGCTATTCTTCTCTGTGCATTCGTTCGCGCAGCGCGTGGCGAAACCTGCACACTTCAAACTTACGCATCATCGTGGATGTCAACCGGCACCCCATTCTCAGTCAAATGTCCGTCCGGGATCTACTCCGGCCATCTCGTGTCCACTCCTGCGCGCCGCTTCTTCCGCCGTGGGCACCTGATGCTGATCTTCGACCAGCGCGTCAGCCTGGTCCCTCGGAGGGAAGGAGACGAAGGAAAAATTCAGAATGGCCGAGGTCGCCAAATCACCAGCATGCTCATGGCGGGCGGCGTCAGCATCGGTTCAAAGGACCTGGCCGATGGCATTTCGGGAGCAGTGTTCAAATCCTGGTACATAATTCCGATCTCATGCGTCGGCATTGCATTCTTCTCCAACGGCGGCGATGTGCTCCTCAAACCTGGATATAAACTTCAAATCGTCGCGCAAGGCGAAGGAATCAAGTGAAGCAAAAAGAACCGTAGCTTTTCCCGCAAGCTGAGGCCTCTTCCAGGTTGCCAGTCATTGAGCCCCACCGACCGAAAGCTCACAAGAGTTCCGGCGAAGCAAAGCACTTCACTCGGCTCGCAAAGCCTCCACCGCATTCACGTTCGCTGCCCGCGCCGCCGGAACCGCGGCCGCAACCAGTGCCGCCAGCAGGATCGTGAACGCCGATGCCACAAACGCCAGTAAACCAGGCTGATGGAGTTCAGTGATATATTTCGTCGCGGCCTCTGACAATCCGAAGCCAAGCACCATACCCGCCAGTACGCCCATCGTCGCCATGATCAGACCGTCAATGAGCACATCTTTCAGAATGTCGCGCCGCTGCGCACCCAGCGCCATCCGAATGCCAAACTCGCGCGTCCTGCTGCTCACGCTGAAGGCCAGCACACCCGCAACTCCCACCACAGAGATCAGCAACGCAACCGCCGCGAAGCCGCCAAACACCACCGCGTTCAGCTTGTCCGGCGTCAGCACCTCTGCCCGCACATCGCCCAGCGTGCTCGCCTTTTCTACCGGCTGATCGTTCGACATCTGGTGAACCGTCTTGGTGATTGCGGGAACAAGCGCATACGGATCCTGGTGCGCCCGCACGAACAGGCGTCCGCCCCAACCCTCCTGCTCGACTGGTTGATAGATTGTCATCGCTGGTGACGGAATGATGTTCTCATCATCAAAGTCCGGGACTACCGCGATAATCCTTCGCGGCTCCATACTGATCCCGATGAACTTCATCACGCCATCCGTCCACTGGAGCTTCCGGTTCAGCGGATTCTGCCCCGGGTACAGCAGGTTGGCCAGGCTCTGGCTGATGATCACCACACGCTCGGCACCATCCTTATCGCCGTCATTGAAGTCGCGTCCTGCGACAATCGGAACGCCAAAGGTCGCAAAGAATCCCGGCGAAACCGAGCGGAACTTCGCGTGGTAATCCTGTCCGTCATCTCGACGAGCGCCTTGTGCCGCAAAAGCGAAGTTAATGTTCAACCCGCGGTCATCCCGCCACGGCGCGCTGAAGCCCGACGAAACGTGCTCCACACCAGGTATTGCACTCACCCGCCGCAGCACCTCACGATAGAAGTCCTTGACCTGCTGATCCGTCTTTCCGTAGGACATCACCGGTAAATTGATCGCCATCACGTGCGCAGAGTCAAACGGTGGTCGCGTCTCCTCCAGCGTGAACAGCGTCTTCATCAAAACGCATGCTCCCGCGAGCAGCAGAAACGATGCAGTAATCTGCGTGATTGCAAAAACGCGAAGACGTCTGCTGCTTCCGCCTCCCGATCGCACACTGCGAGCCGACAAGCCGCCCTGCGTGTTATTCGGCGAAGGCAGCCTCGGGATATACGCGAGAAACACTGCAGCAACCATCGCGAGCGCAATCCCAAACCACACCAGGCTGAAATCCAGCGTCAGATCATTCGCCCGCACCGAGAACCGAGCCGCATAACGTCCCAGTTCATAAACCATCGGAATGGCCAGCAGGATCGCCGCAATCGCTCCGCTCCCGCAGAGCACCAATCCCTCTGCAAGCAGCGAACGTCGAACCGCAGCAACGCTTGCGCCCAGCGCCATCCGCACCGCCAGTTCCGACTCCCGCCGAACCGTTCGCGCCAGCACCAGGTTCGCGACGTTCGAACTCGCAATTACAAACAACAGACCCGCAGCCGCAAACAGAATCCACAAGATCGTGTTCGCCCGCGAATTGATCTGGTCGTGCATCCGCGTCACTTCAATCGCGTAGTGATCGCCCGGCTTGTAAACCTCCGGATGCGCCGCAATCATCGCGCCATAAACGGTCCTTAACTCCGAACGCGCCTGCTCCACCGCTGCTCCCGGAGCTAGCCGCCCAAACACCTCTGTCATCCGGTGCTCGCGTCCTTGCACCATCGTCGCGGAAAGATGATGAGGGCTGGTCACCACGTTGGCAATAATCTCCGTCGCCACAGGATAAGGAACCGCAGGCTCAAGAACACCCACAACCGTCGCCGATCGCGCTCCCTGTGCGCTCTCCAACCGCACCTGCTTACCCAGTACACTCGGATCCGAGTGCATCTCGGACTTCCAGAAGTGATTGGTCAGCACAACTGCACCCGCTGCGTTTTGCCCGTCATCGGCCGGACCAAGCAGCCGTCCCAGAACCGGCTTCAATCCCATCACTTCGAAATAGTGTCCATCCACAACGCCCGCCGGAATCTCACGCGGCGTTCCCAACCCAACCACCGTGAAAGGCATTTCCGAAAATGTGCCCAGTTCCTGGATCGTCTTCAGACTGCTTTCAAGGTCCATGATCTCGGGAACAGAAAAGGTCGTATTCGGTTCGCCGAGTCCCTGTGCGCTCTGCCGCAGGTACAGAAGCCGGTCCTCGTCTCGATTCACCAGCGGTTTCAGCAGCACGGCCCGCACCACGCTGAAGATTGCCGCATTCGCACCGATGCCCAGCGCCAGCGTCAGCGCCACGGTAATCCACAACGCACGAACGCGTGAAAGCGAGCGCACAGCAATCTTCACATCATGTAGAAATGACATCGAGGCGACCTCCCCGGGGAATAGGTCAAAGGATAAGCCAGCAGCTCAACACAGGCCAATTGACAGATATGTTGATATCAACTATTCTCGATCTGTGTCAAGTGGAAAAGCGCTGCCCTTCGAAACAACCTTGATGGTCAAAGATCGTTGTCTTTGCCTTCATGTGCAGCGTGCCGCCCGGGCCCTTGCCCGCCGATTCGACGACGAACTTCGCGCATTCGAACTTACGAATGGGCAATTCTCATTGCTTATGTCGCTCAATCGTCCAGAGCCCCCGCCGATGGGACCCGTTGCTTCTTTGCTCGCGATGGATCGCACAACTCTCACCGCTGCACTCAAACCGCTCGAACGCCGTGGTCTCGTCAAGATTGCACAGGATCCCGCTGACCGACGCAGCCGCATCCTTATCCTCACCGACAAAGGACGCACGCTCCTGGCCCGTACCCTTCCCGTCTGGCAGCGTACTCACGAGGAGATTGAAGCCGCAGCCCCAACCATCGATTGGGAACAACTGCGCAAAAATCTGTGCTCAATCTCTTAACGATCTTTCGTCGATATCGAGGATTGGCGGAAGCGCGTGCGAGTCGAACACACCGTTGCCC
>DATNFD010000032.1:0-4331 GCA_035606555.1 Occallatibacter sp. | reverse complement strand
CGGGAATGAAGGTCGCGCGACCTGCATAGTCGGACTGCACGCTAAAGCTCGAAGCTGGTGACACCGCAATCTGTACCTGTGCGTTCGGGACCGGAGTGCCAACCTCGTCCACGACCTTGACCGTCACGATCGTTTGAGGCGCCTGCGCGAGTGTAAGCGCGGCAAGCAGCGAAATGCACACTACCAGGGAAATGAATCGTAAGAGGCGCATGACCTCACCGCTGCCATTCACCCCATTGTAGATGCGGGCTGCGCAGACTCTGTCCGCCTGGATGGGAACCCATCGTATTGCCGGCCGAAAGATGCTCATTCAGGGATTGTCTTCCTGGAACTTCCCGTGAAACTGAGATATTGCTCTTTTCCAGCAGCACGGCATATTCAACGCGTAGCTCACGTCAACCTTCACCATGCATCCTGGCCGTTACGGAGGGACGCACAGATTGCAGTTTTAATGTGCAGCGCGGGTCGTGCTATCGATCGCCCTAGGCGAATCCATAAGCGGAGTCTGTCTCCGGTCGAATCCAGTGCATCTCAATAGACTGGCTGAGTCTCCGCCGTACTGATGGGATGAACTACTCGGATACCGGATTACTTCGGTTGATCGCATTTTTCAAACTCTTGAAAGTTGCTGCTCTCATTGCAACCGGCATCGCTGCACTCAAGCTAATTCACGCGGATGTCGGGACGGTGCTTGAGCATGTGGTCTTGAGATTTGGCTTCGATCCGGGCAGCACTCTCCTCAACCACGCGATCCAGAGGGTCTGCGAGATTCCTCAGGACAGGATCTGGGAACTCGGTGCGATCAGTTTCGTCTATGCAGGCCTCTTCCTGATAGAGGGCATCGGGCTCTGGATGGCAAAGCGTTGGGGCGAGTGGGTCACGGTCAGCATCACCGGATCACTGATTCCGTTTGAGGTCTACGAGACCATCCACCGGCCGGACCTTCTGCGGATTCTCGTTCTTCTGATCAATGTCGCAGTCGTCGGATACCTCATCCATCGCATCATTCATGAACCCAGGCCCAATCGCCTCGGCTACACCTGAGCTCTCCATCGCTCAATCAGCACATTGCGGACACTCGGGTGAACCCAGCGATCAGCGCGGCGGGGTCTGATCCTCGCCAACTTCGCCATCGCTCAGCAGCTTAAGCGCCCGGCCGCCCACGATTACTTTCGCGCCGACGTCTTTCACGGTAAAAGGATTGTCGATATTTTCTGTATTCATGATCTGTCGCCATGGTTTGCCGCGCGGAGAACTCGGCAACTTGAACTCCACGCCCTGATCTGCCGCATTCACCAGCATTAGAAAGCTATCATCGACGATCCAATTTCCATCCTCATCGGATGCCTGTAACGTGCAGCCATTCAGTAGCAGGGCAACAGCGCGCGTCCAACCCGCATTCCACGCCTTATCAGAAACCTCATTACCATTCGGATCAAACCAATCCGCATCCTTCTCCACCAAAAACAGGCTCCCATCCCTCCGCCTGCGAATCTCGCGGTCCTGAAAGAACTTCCGCCGATGCAGATTCGGATGCTCGAGCCGCAGTCTGATGATTTTGCAGGTAAATTCCCGTAACCGTCTCCGGCGCTCGTCCAGGTTCCAGTCCATCCAACTCAGTTCGCTGTCCTGGCAGTAGGTGTTGTTGTTGCCCATTTGCGAACGGGCAATCTCATCCCCCATCGTCAGCATTGGAACGCCCTGCGACAGCATCAGCGTCGCCAGAAAATTCCGCATCTGCCGTTCACGTGCCTCATTGATCTTCGGATCATCCGTCGGGCCTTCCGCGCCCATATTCCACGAATCGTTATTATCCGACCCATCACGATTGTCTTCGCCGTTAGCCTCGTTGTGCTTGCCGTTGTAGCTCACCAGATCGCAAAGCGTGAAGCCATCGTGCGCCGTGATGAAGTTGATACTCGCATATGGCTTGCGCCCATCGAATTGATACAGATCGCTGGAGCCGGTCAGTCTATATGCAAAGTCCGAAAGCATGCCCCCATCGCCCTTCCAGAATCTGCGTACAGTGTCGCGATATTTACCGTTCCACTCCGCCCACAAGACAGGGAACTGGCCCACCTGGTATCCGCCCTCGCCCACATCCCAAGGCTCCGCGATCAGCTTCTTCTCCGCAAGTGTTGGATCCTGATGGATCGTGTCGAAGAACGATGACAGCTTGCTCACGTCGTGCAGTTCGCGCGCCAGTGTTGCAGCAAGGTCAAATCGGAATCCGTCCACGTGCATGTGTGTCACCCAGTACCGAAGAGAATCCATAATCATCTTCAGCACCTGCGGATTCCGCACATTCAGCGAATTGCCCGTACCGGTATAGTCCATGTAGAACCGCGGATCGTCCTGCACGAGCCGGTAGTAGGTCGCATTGTCGACGCCTTTCCAACTCAGCGTTGGACCCATATGGTTCCCTTCGCACGTGTGGTTGTACACTACGTCGAGAATCACCTCGATCCCTGCAGCATGCAGCGCCTTCACCATCTCCTTGAATTCGCGCACTTGCCCGCCCTGATCTCCCGACGAGCAATACCGCGCCATCGGCGCAAAGTATCCCAGCGTGTTGTACCCCCAATAGTCGCGCAATCCCTTTTCAACGAGGTTTCCCTCATCGATGAAGTGATGCACAGGCATCAGTTCCACTGCCGTGATTCCCAGATTCTTGAAGTACTCGATGCTCGACGGGTGTGCCAACCCTGCATACGTCCCACGCAGACTTTCCGGCACGTCAGGATTGCGGTAGCTGAAGCCCTTCACATGCGTCTCGTAGATCACCGAATCGGGCAACGGAATCTCCGGCGGGCAATCGTCCGACCAGTCAAACGGATCGTGAATCACCACTGATTTCGGCACGCCCCGCGCGCTGTCCTGCTCGTCTTTCTTCAGCGGATCCCCCGACGCGACATCATACGAAAAGATCGGGGCCTTCCAGTCCACGTCACCCGAGATAGCCTTCGCATACGGATCAATAAGCGATTTCGCGGGATTGAAGCGCATCCCGTTTGCGGGATCCCACGGTCCGTGCACTCGGAAGTTATAAAGTTGTCCAGGCTTGATGCCGTTCACAAATCCATGCCACACGTACGCGGTGCGCTCCAGCAGCGTGATGCAGTCAGTCTCATTCCCATCCGCATCGTAAAAGCACACATCCACACGCGCGGCATACTCTGAAAACAGTGCGAAGTTTGTGCCTTTTCTGTATGCCGTGGAACCTAGAGGGTAGGGCTTTCCTGGAAGCAACGTTCGGCTCATTAACCTCTACGATGCCGACAGCTTACCGCCCGTTGTGTGTAGATCCCTACAAAGCGCGAACACCTGAAATCGCAGCGGCTCTAAGCTGCCATCGCTTTCGCCAGCCGTCGGATCGTCAGCACCGTAATATCGTCTTCCTGTCCAAACGCCTTTGCCGCATCTGCAATGTAAAACGCAGATTGATTGCTCAGATTGTGTACGCGATCGAAGCCGAACAACTCGCCGGAACCTTGCCGCGCCTCAACCACTCCATCTGACATCATCAACAGGCGGTCACCCGGGTGCAGGTATACCCGAACTTCGTCGTACTTGATCTCCGGCACGACGCCGAGTGGCAACCCGCCCGGCAACCTGACTTCCTGTGTATTCAAATACGGTGGCAAGTGGCCAGCGTTTGCAATCACGACTTCGCCCTCGGATCCGAACCAGACAGCCTGGCACGTCGTGAAGCTCTCGCTTCCTTGCAATACCCTGTTCAGAGATTCGAGCACCCGGGCCGGTCCCTTCTCCTGGGTGTGGCGAAGGACTCCCATCAGCATCGAGACGTTCATAGCTGCTTGCATGCCATGTCCAGCCACGTCCCCCAGGATCACCAGCAAGCCCCCATCGGGAGTGGCCTCCAGATGGAAGAAGTCGCCCCCAACTTCATTGGCGGGCTTGTAGACAGAGTCAACTTCGTAGCCCGGCGTTTCCACCTTCTCCCGCGGAATCATGAGTTCTTGAACGCTGCGCGCGGCTTCCAACTCTCCGAGCGCCCTCTCCTGCTCGTGATGAATTCTCAGGAAGCGCACAAAGATGATGATGATGATGGCCAGCAACCCCGCAAAGTCCGCAATCGCCGCAAAATGAATTGGAATTGGTCCAGCCTGGATGGTCAGCGGTGACTGATAGGTTCCGCCACCGAACTCATTGAATCCGCCAGTCAGTAGCGGCTCTGCGAGCCCGATCATGGTGAGAATCAGCGGAATCAGCAGCATTCCTGCCTCGTAGTTCCGTTTGATCGTTGCCACAATCAGAGTCAGGAAAACAAAGATGGCCCAGAACACAATCCAGATGATCGAGCAGACCAT